>MGNZ01000069.1:0-1977 GCA_001795235.1 Chloroflexi bacterium RBG_16_64_32
AATCCCTCCTTGATATTCAGCCTGAAATCTAGCGGTTATCGAGAAATGTGTCAAGCTGCTTACGCGCATAATCAATGATTCACCCGTCAGTCTCTCATGTATCCCATCGGGCTGCTCGCTGGTACACTGTCTCAAAGCCCATCGTCCGCGGAGAAACGCCATGCAGGACGACCCCCGGGAAACAGTCCGCCGGCTCGCCGCACTGGCCGGCATGACCCTGCCGGAGGAGCGCATCGCCGCGCTCGTCCCCGCCCTCGCCTTCGTTGAGGCAGGGCTGGCCGCACTGGCGGGCGCTGACTACCGCGAAGCCGAGCCCGCCGGCCGGTTTCGGCCCCGGTCCGAGGACCCGCCGTGACATCCCCTGATGCTGTCCCCCTCTCCATCGCCGAGGCGGCAGACCTCATCCGAGCGCGCAAGCTCTCACCAGTGGAGCTGACGGAGGCCTGCCTGCAGCGCATCGGCAGCCTGGACGCCCGTCTTCACGCCTTCATCAGCGTCACACGCCAGGAGGCGCTCGCCGCCGCCCAGCGCGCGGCCACGGCCATCGCCGGTGGCAACTACAGGGGCCCGCTGCACGGTGTCCCCTTCGCCCTCAAAGACCTGTTCGACACCGCCGGCGTCCGCACTACCGCCGGTTCCATGATCCTCGCCGACCGCGTGCCCGCCGAGGACGCGGAGGTCGCCGCCCGGCTCAAGGCCGCGGGCGCGGTCCTCCTCGGCAAGCTCAACATGCACGAGTTCGCCTTCGGCGCCACCGGCGTCAACCCTCACTACGGCGCCACACTCAACCCCTGGGACACCACCCGCATCAGCGGCGGCTCTAGCTCCGGCTCCGCCGCCGCCGTCGCCTCCGGAATGTCCTTGGGCACCCTGGGCACCGACACCGGCGGCTCCGTCCGCATTCCATCCTCCCTCTGCGGCGTGACCGGCCTCAAGCCAACGTTCGGCCGCGTGAGCCGCCGTGGAGTCGTCCCCCTGAGCTGGGCCCTTGACCACGTCGGTCCCATGGCCCGCACCGCCGCCGACGCCGCCATCATCCTTGGCGCTATCGCCGGCCACGATCCGCGCGACGAGACCACCAGCGAGGAGCCGGTGCCCGACTACGTCGCGTGGTTAAATGACACCCGCCTCGACGGTCTGCGCATCGGCCTGCCCAGACAGCACTTCTTCGACAACGTGGACGCCGAGGTGCTGGCTGCGGTTCGCCGAGCGGTCTCCGACCTGGACGGGCTAGGAGCGCAGGTGACCGAGATAGATCTGCCTCACGTCGCCGAAGCGCCGGCCGCCGTGAACGCCATCATGCTGCCGGAGGCGCTGGCCTATCACCAGCGCTGGCTCGCCGAGCGGCCCCAGGACTACGGCGACGAACTGCGCGGCCGCCTGGAAATGGGCTTGCTCTATCCGGCGGTGAGCTACGTCCAGGCCCAGCGGCTGCGCTCGCTTATCGCGGAGGAATGGCGGGAGACGGTTTTCGATCGGGTTGACCTGCTGGCGACACCCACGACGCCGGTGCCGGCGCCCAGCCTGGAGGAGGGTGACCTTCAGACCACCCTCAATCTGATTCGGTTCACCAACCCGTTCAACCTGACCGGCGTCCCGGCCATCTCCATCCCTTGCGGCTTCACCGCCGCCGGCCTGCCCGTCGGCCTGCAGTTGGCGGGTCGCTGGTTCGACGAGGTAACCGTGCTGCGGGCCGCCCACGCCTACCAGCAAGCGACGGACTGGCATAAGCGCGTGCCGCCCCTGTAGCCACGGAGGCTCCCATGCGCAGGTCAGCCTTTAAGCTGACGACAGGCTGAAGCCTGTCCCACTAGACGGTCATGTTATCTAGTCAATTACCTTCAGCCCTACCGACGCGAGCTGGGCCGCTGTGGAGTGGGCTTTGTGGTGGCCAGGGAGCGCCGCAACCGCGCTCGGCCCTTCGACGGGCTCTCGCCCAGGCGAGTCGCCTTTGGCGACAGGGTGAGCGGATTCCGG
>MGNZ01000069.1:2071-11807 GCA_001795235.1 Chloroflexi bacterium RBG_16_64_32
CCCCATCAGCCGCAGGACGAGCGTTCCGTGCGCCGCACGGATGCCGGCCTGTCAGTGGGCCAGCACCTCCTTCTCCGGCGTGATCCCCACCGCCTCCAGGCGGCGGCGGATCTCCTCCGCGGGCAGCAGCTCCGGCGCCTCGCCGCGGGTCGTCAGGTCCAGCCACTCCAGGTGCACCGCCTCTGGGATGTGCCCGCCGTACCGGTTCTGGCGGGGGTTCTCCCCCGTGTTTTCCTCCTTTGACCGCACGTCCCAGATCACAGTCCCCTCCCGCCCGATCGCCGCCTCCACCTCATCGCGGTCGCACAGGCAGTCGCGGCCGGGGCGCACCGTGAACGTGGCTCGCTCTCCGCCTATGGCGGAAGGCTGGAGGCTTGTAAGAGGGCGGACCTCCGCGTGCCACTTCTGGAAGCCACCGTTGAGCACCCTACATGCGGTATGGCCGTAGTAGTCCAGCGCCCACCAGAGGCGGGCGGCGTACAGCCCGCCTGAGCCGTCGTACGCGACCACCGTGTGCGCGTCGCCGATGCCGTGATCGGCCATCACCGCGGCGAACATCTCCGGTGGCATCAGGTGATCCGGGTTATCCGGGTCCTTCAGGTAGTGGTGCACCTTCAGCCCTACAGCGCCGGGGATGTGCAGCCGCCGGTAGGCCGCGAACTCGTCGCAGTCAACGATGCGAATCGACGGGTCGTCCAGTCGCTCGGCCAGCCACTCAGTCGTCGCCAGCAGCTCTGGTCGCGCGTAGCCGCTCATAGCGCGGGTGTCACCAGCGGCGGCCGGCCTAGCGTTCTCCGCCGGCCAAGGCGGGGAGGATGGACAGCGTGTCACCCTCCTTGACGGGCGTGTCCAGCTTGTCAAGGAAGCGGATGTCCTCATCGTTCAGGTATATGTTCACGAAGCGATGGAGCTGTCCGTCCGTGACCAGGATGTCCTTGAAGCCGGGATAACGGCCCTCCAGGTCGTCCAGCAGCTCGCGCACGGTGGAGCCTTCACCCAGGACGGATCGCGCTCCGCCCACCAGCTTCTGGAGATTGGCCGTCACCTTCACCTCAACTGTCATCTCGCCTCCTAGTCTCCGTTCTGTCCGGGAAAAGGAGCGCCGCAGAATCCTTCGTAATCGATGAGGTCGTGGATCGTCGCGTCGTCGCCGCACAGCGGGCACTTGGGGTCCCGCCGCAGCTTCACCACCCGAAACTCCATCGACAGTGCATCGAACAGGAGCAGCCGGCTGGCCAGCGACTCGCCGATCTTCAGGATCAGCTTCAGCGCCTCGATCGCCTGGATGGACCCCACGACGCCCGTTAGGGCACCCAGGACGCCCGCCTCGGCGCAGCTCGGCACCAGCCCGGGCGGCGGCGGCGCCGGGAAGAGGCAGCGGTAGCAGCCCTTGCCCGGGATGAACACCGTCGCTTGCCCATCGAACAGGAGAACGCTGCCGTCCACCAGCGGCTTGCCCGCGAAGTAGGTGGCGTCGTTCACCAGATAGCGGGTGGTGAAGTTGTCCGCACCGTTGATCACCATGTCGTACTGGGAGATGATCTCCGTCGCGTTCTCGGACGTCAGCGGCCCGTCGTGGATGACAACGTTGACGTCCGGGTTGTAGGAGAGGAGCGTGTCCTTGGCGGACTGAGTCTTGGGCCGCCCCACGTCGTCGTTGTGATGCAGCACCTGCCGCTGCAGGTTGGACAGGTCCACGATATCGAAATCGGCGATTCCGATCGTGCCCACGCCAGCCAGGGCGAGGTACAGGGCGGACGGCGAGCCCAGCCCGCCGGCGCCGATGATGAGCACCTTCGCCGCCATCAGCTTCCGCTGACCCAGCGGCCCCACCTGCGGCATGATGATGTGACGCGAGTAGCGGTTCACCTGCTCCTCCGTCAGCACCTGGCCGCCGGCGATGGCGGGAATGACGGCCACCTCGTCGCCGTCTTCAACCGGCGTTTCCTTCCCCTGGAGCGAGTGAATCTCCTGGTTGTTAACGTAGATGTTGACGTGGCCCGCAACCTCGTCCGCTTCGCCGAAGATCATGTGCCGCAGGCCCGGATACTTGCTGCTCAGATCCGCAAGCACCTCCGCCACGTTGCTCCCCTCCGCCTGCACGTATACTTGGTTACCGGCCAGCCGGCGGAAGGGGGTCGGAATATACACCGTTACTGACATCTCTCTGTTCTCCTCCCAGCAGACATCGCTACCCCTCCATCGTAAGATAGCGCTCGCCGGTATCGGGCAGGACGGTGACCACCCGCTTGCCCTGACCCAGCCGCTTCGCCACTTTGAGAGCCGCGAACACGTTCGCCCCGGCCGAGATCCCCACCAGCAACCCTTCCTCGCGGGCGAGCCGTCTGGAAAAGCTGATCGCGTCCTCGTCGCTCACGGAGATGATCTCGTCCAGCACCTCGCGGTTGAGGACGCCCGGGGCGAAGCCGGCGCCGATCCCCTGGATGGCGGTCACGCCGGCCCGCCCGCCCTGGAGCACGGGCGATCGGGCGGGCTCCACACCGACGATGAGGACGCCCGGGATCTTCTCCTTCAGGACCTCACCCACGCCGGTGATGGTGCCGCCCGTACCTACGGCCACCACGAACGCGTCCACCCGGCCGCCCGTGGCGGCCAGCACCTCCTGCGCCGTGGTCCGCCGGTGGGCGTCAGGGTTGGCGGGATTCTCGAACTGCTGGGGCATGAAGTAGTTCGGGTTTTCGCTAAGCAGCTCCTGGGCGGCATACACCGCGCCGGTCATCCCCTCGATGGCGGGCGTCAGGACGATCTCCGCCCCATAGCGGGCCAGCATGTCGCGGCGGGCCAGGCTCATGTCCTCAGGCATCGTCACGATCAGGCGATAGCCCTTGACCGCCGCCACCATCGCCAGACCTATGCCGGTGTTGCCGCTCGTAGGCTCTATTATCGTATCGCCGGGCTTGACCCGCCCTTCTCGCTCCGCCGCCTCGATCATGCTCAGGGCGATGCGGTCTTTGATGCTGCCTGCGGGGTTGCACGACTCCACCTTGGCAACAACCTCTGCCCAGCCGTCCTCAACCATGCGGTTGAGCCGCACCATAGGCGTGTCCCCAATCAGGTTCAGCACCGTCTCTGCTATCTTTCCGTCTCTTCCCATACCTTCCCTCTTAGATTACGTACCGCGCGCCACCACGGGTGAGAGCGCGCTCCTTGTCCGCCAAATTTGCGATCGTTGTGTTATCCAGAACCGCCAGGATCGCCAGCCGCACGGCCTCCCACATGTCCCTCTGGGCGCAGCCGCCGGCCTTGGAGCAGGCGCTTGAGTCGTCCAAGCAGTCAATGGGAAGTATAGAGCCCTCAAGCACCTCGATCACCTCACTCACCGGCAGTTCCTGCGGGTCGCGGGTCAGGGCATGGCCGCCCTGAGGACCCCGCACGCTGCGGATGAAGCCGGCGCGCCGCATCGTGGTCAGCAGCTGCTCCAGGTACGACTCAGGTATGCTTTGGCGAGCGGCGATCTCAGCGCTCTGCATCGGCTTTGGATCGCCATATCGGTGAGCCAGCTCGACGAGGGCACGAATCCCATAGTCACCTTTGGTGGAAACCTTCATCGCTGACCCTCAGCGCAGGGAAAGTAGAGTAAACTCCTCAACAATGTTAGCATGCGTTCGTTTCCAGCCGCAACGCGGAGGCCAGCGGAATAGCGTACCATCAATTGATCCTTTTGGTGGACACGACCAGACCCTAAAGGATGTGGCATCGACGCCACCCATGCCCCGGCCTTATGGTCATTGGCCAAATAACGGCACAAGTGTTTTTCCGAAGGTCGGGCTTCAGCCCGACGGCGACAGGCTAAAGCCTGTCCTTCTGGTGAGGTCAGCATTTCCTTGATGACCATCACGCTGGGGTCTCCCACAAGAATTCCCCAAGGAGCACGCAGCAACGGAACGCCGCCACCGCTCGCCGCGCGCACGGTGTCCGGACCCGCCGTCCGCCCGCCATCGTCCCACACAGCCATCACACGAAGAAGAGGATTAGCGGCACCACGAAAATAGCGCCCAGAAACAACGCCATCTGCCGCCGCTGGTGGGTTATCCCGTGCGCCACCCGCAGGATGATCCGCGAGTACGGTCCGTAGAGGAACAGCAGCACCACGAGCGAGACGGACGCGCCCAGCACCATCTCCGTGAATACGATGGTGAACGCCCGCGGCGAATCGAGTAGAAGGGCGGCGAACATCGTGTCCACCCAGGTCGAGATATTGGCCCCCATCACGTAGGGGATTATGCGGTCCCTCCTTACGTAGCCCTTCAGGGACAGGGGAATCAGCAGGGTGAGAGAGATGGAGACGGAGAGCGTTATCGCGGTGATGACCAGCCCCAGAGCGAACATCACGAACGGATGGTGCAGCAGGCTGGAGATACGCTCCACCCGTCCGCCTGAGACGGACTCCAGATTGGGCAGCGCGCGGTCGAAGACGGTGAACGCGCTCAGCAGTATGCCAACGCCCAGGCTGAACACAAGCAGGCGGTGCAGATGCTCAGCGATGAAGTCAACCGCGGGTCCGTACGTCCAGTCGATGATCGAACTAATGGAGCCGGGCGTGGACAGCTGGACGCCGTCAAACCAACCGGAGCGGAGGACCAGGACGCCGAACGGCAGGACGGGTAGCCACAGGGTGAAGGCTGTGAGGAGCGCCACCACGCCGATGTACAGGCCGTCCGCCGTCCTCCGGCGTACCACGTACAAGACGAACCCCACGAAAAGCACGATGAAGGAAGCGCCAAGACGGGACCCGTTGATCATGGCGAAGGCCTCAACATCGGAGATGGTGCCGCCTGCAAACAGGCTGAGGGCGATGGCGGCCACCGGCGACCCGCTCATCACGGCGTAGGCCCCGGTCCAGCCGAATCCCAGCAGATTGAGCACCCCATTGGCAGAGACGGTGCTCAGCAGCGGCTTCAAGCCGCCGGCGCCCCTCTTCAGCAGCTCCAGCGCGAAGATGAACAGCAGCAACCCCGCGGCGCTGTAGGCGAGCCTCGTCGCCGCCCTCAGCCCACCGGCCAATCTGGAGCGTTCGCCTGCCGCGGCCGCCGACTGTTCCCGCATCGGCACAGCCACCTGCGCCGTGGCCCCCGTCTGGGCAGGCAGCCCATCGCCCAAGGCTGTCCCGTCAGACGGCATAGCGTGGCGTAGTCCTCTCCTGCATCGACTTCAGAAGTACCTCGGCCACCTCCGGGCGTGTGAACTCCGGCGGAGGCAGCAGTCCGCCTTTGAGCATCTCCCTCACCTGCGTGCCGGACAGGATCACGCGGTCAGCCGCCTCATGGGGGCAGGTCTTGGCGCTGGCCATTCCGGCGCAGCGCTTGCAGAAGAACGTGTGGTCGAAGTACATCGGCGTGATCCCCAGCTCGCCGTCCGGGAACTCTCTGAAGATGCGCTGGGCGTCATACGTGCCGTAGTACTTGCCAACACCCGCGTGATCACGACCGACAATGAAGTGAGTGCAACCGTAGTTCTTACGCACGATAGCGTGGAAGATCGCCTCTCTGGGCCCGGCATAGCGCATCGCGGCGGGGTTAACCGAGAGGAGCACGCGGTCCGCCGGGTAGTACAGCTCCAGCAGCACCTCGTAGCAGCGCATACGCACGTCCGCTGGGATATCGTCCCCTTTCGTCTCGCCCACAAGCGGGTGAAGGAGCAGGCCGTCCACCGTCTCCATGGCGCACTTCTGGATGTATTCATGGGCGCGGTGCACGGGGTTGCGGGTCTGAAAGCCGACGACGGTGCCCCAGCCACGCTCCTTGAAGGCGGCTCGGGTCTGGGCCGGTGTGAGCCGGTGCGCGGGATAGTCATCGTGGGGCGGCAGGTCGATGACCCGCACGGGCCCGCTCAGCAGCACCTCACCCTGGCGGTAGACCGCGGCCACGCCGGGATGAGCATCCTCCTCCGTGCGGTACACCGCCTGCGCTTCGCGCCGCTTGTCGTACGTGAACCTTTCGGCCAGTGACAGCACCGCCAGCACCGTTCCCGCCTCATCGGCCAGCGCCACCTCGCCACCCTCTTTGAGCCCCCGCGACTCGTCGTCGCTCACCGCCAATGTGATCGGAATAGGCCAGGGAAGACCGGAAGCGAGCCGCATCGACTCGACGACGGAGTCGTAATCGGCGCGGCTCATGAATCCGCATAGCGGACTGTAGCCGCCGTTGCCCAGCAGCTCCAGATCGGACACCGTGCGGGCGCTCAGGCGGATGGCGGGCAGGGAGGCCGCCCGCTCCCGCAGCGCCTCTCGTTCGTCATCGCCGGCCGTCAAATCAACAAGTCTGCCTCCGTGGGCAGGTATAGTCTCACTCACCGTAGCGTCTCGTCCTCTCAACAGTACGGGCCGCGCCAGGCGGCCCGTATTTCGTTCTCCTGACCGTGCCTGGCCATTAGCCGTGCAGGCCGCACTCCTTGTTCTCGGGGTTCTCCCACCACCATCGGCCCGCTCGGATGTCCTCGCCCGGCTTGACGGCGCGCGTACACGGAGCGCACCCGATGCTCGGGAACCCCTTGTCATGGAGAGCGTTGTAGGGGACGTTGTTGGCGCGGATGTACTCCCACACCTGGTCGTCGCTCCACGCGATGAGGGGGTTGACCTTGGCCATCCCGTTGCCCTCGTCCCACTCCAGAGCCGCCATCTCGGTGCGCGTGACCGACTGGGCGCTACGGAGGCCTGTCATCCAGGCCTTCTGTCCGGACAAGGCGCGGCGAAGCGGCTCCATCTTGCGGATGCCGCAGCACTCCTTCCGGTTCTCCAGGCTCTCCCTGAAGGAGTAGAACCCCTTCTCCTTCTCCAACTGCTCTACGGCCTCCCGATCAGGGAAGTAGCTGTGGATGGGAACGCCGGAGTGGACCCGTATTCGCTCCATGACGTCGTACGTCTCTTCGTGCAGACGGCCGGTGTCCAGAGTGAATATCCGGAGCTTCGGGGCCACCTTGGCGATGATATCGATGAGGACGACGTCCTCAGCCCCGAAGCTGCTGGCCATCGCGATCTCCGACCCGAACGTTTCGCTGGCCCAGCGCACTATCTCCTCGGCCGGCCTGACCTTCAGCCGCTCGTTAATCTCCTGTATCTCCTCGGGGCTGTAGACTGCCGCCGTAACCTCACTGCTCACCTGTCCGTACCTCCTTAAGAATATCGTTCTCTCGCTGACGGGAGTCCTCGGCGGGGATCCCGGATGGAGCACGGCGTGGACCTATAGCGCGCACTCGCCCTCACCGCGAATGACCTGGAACAGCTCCTCCTTGCCCCAGTCCATGTACACATCAATGTTCTGACTGATGGGGCCCACCTTCTTTAGCTCCTGCAGAAGTGGGTCGAAGTACTTTGGCCCCACCCGGTCGACGTACTCCAGGAACCTCTCCCCTTCCCGACGCTCGCCCTGGTACGTGCGGATGATCTTCGCCACGGCCTCGGGCATGCGCTTGGCGGGGACGCGCGTGACGCGGGTGCCGTACTTGCCTCCGCCGATGTAGTTGCCGCCGCCCAGAAAGACGTCGTAGCAGGGAATATCCGTCTGCCCGGCCTTGAAGGACGACCCCTGAAGGCCGATTCCGCCCAGCACGTGCTGGCCGCAGCCGTTGGGGCAAGCGCTGACCTTGATCGGGATCTCCCGCACCAGCGGATCATCGATGCCCATCTCGAGGATAGCGTCGCGCAGGGCATATCCCACCCCCTGCGAGGAAGTGATGCCCATCTTGCAGCTATCGGTGCCCGGGCACGCCACGACATCGGCGATCAGGCCGGCTTCGGCGGCGCCCAGGCTAAGCGCGGTGAGCTCGGCGTGCAGGGCGGGCAGCGCGTCTCCCCTCACCCAGCGCAGCACCAGGTTCTGATTCGGCTGAGTGCGGGCGGCGCCGCCGCTAAACCGGCGCATGACTTCGGCCAGCCCGCGGAACTGCTCCGGCGAAAGGTTGCCCAGGGGCACAGTCACTGTGACCGCGACGTAGCCTTCCTGCCGCTGTGGACGCACGTTCGTCTCTCGCCAGCGCTCGAACTCCGGCGCCGGCCGGTGTCCGTTGCGGGGCGGCTCTCCGGCCGTCGGCCCCTCCGGGGCCAGCTGTATGAGCGCCTCCATGTCAAGAGGCTCCTTGGCCCAGGGCTGCGCCAGCTCCTCCTCGACCTGACGGCGGAACTCGTCTAGCCCGATCTCCTTGATTAGGAACTTTACGCGCGCCTTGAGCATGTTCTTGCGCAGGAAGTTCGGCAAGCCGCCCTCCCTGTCGAACACCCTCAGCATCGCCTCCGCCGCGCGGATGTACTCCCCGTTCTCCACCGGCACGAAGTCGTATATTACGTCCGCCAGACGGGGCATAGTGGAGAGACCACCGCCCACGCGGAGCTCGAAGCCCCGCACCTCGCGCCCGTTCTCCTGCTTCACCTTGGCGATCAAGCCCAGGTCATGGAAGGGCGTGCCGGCGCAGTCGCTGGCGCAGCTGGAGAACGCCGTCTTCCACTTTCGGGGCAGCCGCTGGCAGATCGGGTTACGCAGCATATGGCGGGCGTAGGCGGCCAGGTAAGGTGTGGCGTCGAACACCTCGTCAGAACAGGTGCCGGCGTAAGGACAGCCGGTGACGTTGCGGACGGTGTTCCCACACGCCTCGCGAGTGGTGACGCCCACGCTCGCCAGGAGGCGCATCACCTCCGGCACGTCGTCCAGATCAACGAAGTGGAACTGAAAATTCTCGCGCGTGGTGATATGGCCGCGGCGGTAGCCGGAGTACTTCTCGGCGAAGACGGCAAAGGCGTCCATCTGATCGGCGGAGACGCCGCCGTAGGGGAGTTTCACGCGGATCATCTGCGTGTTCTCTTGGCGCTGGCCGTATACGCCGTGCATCAGGCGGAAGGGGCGGAACTCGTCCATCAGCCCTTCCTCGTCGCCGCGGAAACGGCGTACTTCCCGCTCAAGGTTCGTGTACTCGTCCTCCAGCGTCACGAGGACGTGCCCCGGCTGGAGATCATCCGGCACCGCGGGGTGAGCGCGATGGGGTTTGCCTGGCTTCTCTTTCACCTGCATGGAAATACCACCCAGTCTAGCCTGCAGAAAAGCGAAGTCTACTTTCCCGACTCAGTAAGTCAACATCATACCCGACAGACAGGGCGATGTCAACCCATCTCCCACTCTGCACACAGCAAGCCCCCCGATTTGCACCGGGGGGCCTGCGGGGTTCGTGCCTCTACGTTATGAAGCTCGGCCGTGCGTCAGCAGCCGCTCGCGCAACTCCTCCCTCAGTTGCAACGACAGAGGCGCGAAAACGGACCGCCGTCGCCTCAACAGCTGCGCTATCTCGATGAGAGGCCGGATCTCGTCCCGGGCTTCGGGGTACCGACCAGCTAACCTATCCAAGTCCGTCTCCCCGCGTTCCATCGCTTCGAGGCACTCCTCCAAGATGCGAGCCAGCATCAACTCCTCCACCGTCCTCACCTCCTCGACCCCTGGCGGGGTTGGCGGCACAGAAACTATCACATCTCATACGTAATCATAATGTGATAACGATGTCAATTTATCATTATGCCGAAATTGTGGATAAAGGCGCCGCAAGTGTTGACAAGTTGTACATGGCGCCAGCTCTCACCGGCAACCCTGGAAACGATGAAACCCGGGCGCGACCGCGCCAGGGCCGAAGATCGCTTGTCGCGCTCTAGGTAATGGAACGCCGGCCAGCCGGAATCCGCCGATCAGCCTCCGGCCACGGCGGGCACGATGCTGATCTCGTCCCCCGGATTCAGGGC
>MGNZ01000070.1:0-9487 GCA_001795235.1 Chloroflexi bacterium RBG_16_64_32
CTGGAGTTCTACCGGGGCGTACGCGCCCGTCACCGCGGCCACGGCGATAACTACCTCATCGCCCTTCCCCGGCTGGTCTGGCGCCACAAGCCGCGCTACGGAGGCTACATCGTGCACCTGGGGATCGTCCTGCTGGCGATGGGCATCATCGGCTCCCAGGGGTTCTCAACAAACAAGGAGGCCACGCTGGCCCCCGGCGAGAGCATGGAGGTCCGCGGCTACACCCTCACCTTCAATGACGAGGGGTTGACGGAAACCTCCAACGCCAATTCCACGAAGGTGACGGCAACGCTGGATGTCTCTAGCGGCGGTGAACACCTCCGCTTTATCGACGCCAGCAAGCGGTTCGAAGGCCGCAGTGAGGAGCCCGTAACCGACGCCGGTATCTGGACAAGGCCCCAGGAGGACCTGTTCGTGATCCTGGGCGGCTGGACGGAGGACGGCAAGGCTACGTTCAAGGTGTTTGTGAACCCGCTCGTCATGTGGATCTGGGTGGGCGGCGCCGTCATCGTGGCGGGCTCGCTTATCGCCTTCTGGCCGGATGCCAGGGCGGAGCAACGCGTTCCCGTCCGCCGGCTCCAACCCATCGGTGAAGTCGAGGCCAGTCATGCTTAGGTGGATGCTGCCGCCGGCCCTCCTTGTGGCCCTGATACTGGCGGCCTGGCCCCCGGCCGCCGGCGCAGATGAACCGCCTACCGTCCGCCAGGTAGCCAGTGGGCTGATCAGCCAGTGCGGCTCCGGCATGGTTCTCGCGGACCACGACTGTGGCATCGCCCGCTCGATGAAGGACTCAATCCAGGTCCAAATAGACGCGGGCAACACCAAGGAGGAGATCCTGGACTACTTCGTAGCCGCCTACGGAGAAGGTGTTCTGGCCTCACCCAGGAAGAGCGGTTTCGGCCTAACGGCTTGGGTGACTCCCTTGGTGGCGGTCGCCGTCGGTGCCGTGGCCGGCGCCGCCCTTACTTGGGCTTGGGCGAAGCGCCCGTCCGCCGCACCCGCTGCGGAGGTGCCGGCGGGCCCGTCTGAGAACCTCAATCCCTATAAGGAGCGGGTGGACGAGGACCTGGGACTTATTGAATGAGGAGACACTGATGACCTCTCTACCGGGCATCCAGGGGCGGAGGCCACATGCTTAGATGGGTGCTGCCGCCGGCCCTCCTCGTGGCCCTGATGCTGGCCGCTTGGCCCCTGAGCGTCGGCGCCGACGAGCCCCCCTCCAAGCACGAGGTGTCCAGCGGCCTGATGTGCCAGTGCGGCTGCGGCATGACGGTGGCCACCTGTCAGGAAGCTATGAGCTGCGCCATAGCCGACACCATCGTGCAGGAGATCAACGCCCAGATCGATGAAGGCAAGACCAAAGGAGAAATCCTTGACTCCTTCGTGTCGGTCTATGGGGAAGACATCCTCTCTGTTCCTCGCAAGAGCGGCTTCAGCCTGATGGCCTGGGTCGCCCCCTTCCTGGCGGTTGTTGCGGGAGCGGTTGTCGCTTCCGCATTCATATGGTACTGGGCAAGGCGCAGGCCCGCCGCGACGATCGCCGCGGAGTCGGTGGCGCAGCCCGCGGACCTCGGTCTCTATGAACGACGGGTGGATGAGGACCTGAGCCTCCTGGAGTGAGGGTTTCCGATGACCTATCTAGCGATCCTGGCAATGATGCTGATAGCCTTCGCGCTGGTGGGGTGGCCCCTCGTCGGCCCGTCTCAAGGCGCCCGCCGCACCGCAGGTGGCGCCCCCTGGGACGACCTCATCGGTGAGCGCGACGCCGCCTACGGGGCCATCAGAGATCTGGACTTTGAGTACGAGATCGGCAATCTGTCCGACTCGGACTACCAGGGACTCCGCGACCGATACCGTAGCGAGGCCGCGGCCACTCTCCAGAAGCTGGATTCAGTCGTGGAAGAGTCTGGCGTCGCTACGGCGTCCCCTACTCGTGCCGCGTCGGAGGGGTATCCGTCGGCGAAGCCTGAGGCGAGTCTTTCCTGCCCCTCGTGCGGCGGCACGACAGAGACCAGCGACTGCTACTGCTGCAATTGCGGCGCGCAGCTGGGCCAGCGCTGTCCCAACTGTGCCGGCGCCACTCAGGAACAGGACCGCTTCTGCGCTGCCTGCGGCTGTTCTCTGGAGACCGCAGCATGATAACGCTCCCCCCCGTTGATGCCCCGACGCTGGTCTGCGCTCCGCCCTCCTCCCAGCGACGGTGCGCCCGCAACCCGCGCCAGGAGGCACAGACATGACCGGGACGGCAGGTGTCGTACAGACGTCCGGCAACGGTGAGCAGGCCGCCGCCAGCGTCTGGGACATCGAGGCGATAGGAGTCTGGAAGACGTTCGGCTCTACGGAAGCGCTGCGCGGTGTGAACCTGCAGGTGAGCCCCGGCGAGCGGCTGGCCATCATCGGCCCGAACGGCTCTGGCAAGTCAACCCTCTTGAAGGTCCTGGCCACCCTGCTGCGCCCGTCGGCGGGGACGGCCCGGCTGGCCGGCCTTGACGTGCAGAGCCAAGCGTTTGAGGTTCGCCGCCTGGTCGGCGTGGTCTGCCATCAATCGTTCCTCTACAGTGACCTGACCACGCTTGAGAACCTGGAGTTCTATGGCCGGATGTACCGGATGCCTGACCCCAGCGAGCGGGCCCGTCAGCAACTGCGCCTGGTGGGCCTGGAGGCGCACGCCGATGTTCTGGGGCGCGACCTTTCGCGCGGTATGCAGCAACGGCTGGCCCTGGCGCGGGCCCTTATTCAAGAGCCTCCCGTCCTCCTGCTGGACGAACCGGATACCGGCCTTGACCAGCGCTGGGCCGCCTTTCTGGTCGACCTGCTGGCAGAGGCGGCCGGGCAGGGACGCACCGTCCTTGTGATCACTCACAACTTGGAACGCAGCCTGGACCTGGCGGACAGAGTGGCCGTGCTCAACAACGGCAAGATAACATTCACGGCCAAGCGAGATGAGCTAGATGTGGCAAGCCTTAAGGAAGCCTACCTTCATCATACCGGCGCTGTCGGCTGAGAGCGGAATCGCGGCCTTCCTGACGCAGGCCTTGGCCATCGCCGCCAAGGACGTGCGCTCAGAGATCCGCAGCCGCGAGGCGGTCAGCGGCAGCCTTGTCTTTGCCCTCCTCGTGATGATCATCTTCAACTTCGCCTTCGACCTGGAGGGAGAGATGGCGGAGGTGGCGGGGCCGGGCGTCCTGTGGGTCGCCATCGCCCTGGCCGGAATGATGGGCCTGGGGCACGTGTTCGCAAAGGAACGGGAGCAGGGAGGCCTGCAGGGCCTGCTCCTCACGCCCATAGACCGCGGCGCCATTTTTCTGGGGAAAATGACGGGGGCCCTTCTGTTGACCCTTGCCCTCGAGGCCTTCCTGCTGCCCCTGTTCGCTCTCTTCAGCAACGTCTCCATCCTGTCGCCCGGGTTGATGGTCGTGGTCCTCATGGGTACCCTCGGCTTCGTCACAGTGGGGACCCTCTTCTCCGCGATGGCCGTGACCTCACGCTCCCGGGAGCTTATGTTGCCCCTGTTGCTGCTACCGGTGGCCACACCCGTCCTTCTAGCGGCAGTGGAGGGTACACGGTTCGCTCTCCAGGGCGAGCCCTGGAGCGAACTGGTGCCGCCCCTAACGATGCTGGCCGCGTTCGACGTGGTGTTCCTGGGCCTGTGTCCCTTCCTTTTTGAGTACGTGATGGAGGAGATGGGGGCGTGATCGCTTTCGAACTTCCAGCCGTTACCCCGGCGAGGGCGAAGACGGGCCTGGCTATCCTGGCCCTGACACTGCTGCTGGCAGCTCTGGTGGCGGCATTCGTCGTCGCGCCGACCGAGAGGGAGATGGGGGATGTTCAGCGGATCTTCTACTTCCATGTGGCCTCGGCCTGGACTGCTTTCCTGGCCTTCTTTGTGGTGTTCCTGGCGAGCATAGCCTATCTGCGCACCAAGACCCCACGCTGGGACATAGTGGCGGCCTCGGCGGCCGAGATCGGCATCGTATTCACCACCCTGACCCTCATCTCCGGCTCCGTCTGGGCCCGCAGCGCCTGGGGTACCTGGTGGACGTGGGAACCCCGCCTTACAACAACCCTCATGCTGTGGTTGATCTACGTCTCTTATCTGATCCTGCGAGAGATGGTGGAGGAGCCTGACCGGCGGGCGGCCTTCGCCGCCGTGTTCGGCATCATCGGCTTCGTGGACGTGCCTATCGTTTTCATGTCCATCCGCTGGTGGCGGACGCTGCACCCGCAAGTCGTGGGCAGCGAGGGCTTCGACATGGAGGCCACCATGCTGCCCGCCCTGTTCCTATCGGTGATCGCCTTCACCGTCGTTTTCTTGCACATCCTGATTTTGCGCGCTGGCCTGGAGCGCTCCCGGCACGAAATGATGGAGCTGCGGCGGCGCGCCCGCTGGATCCAGGAAGGGGGAGGATAGCAATGGGTGATCTCTGGTATTTGGCCCTGGCCTACGGTGTCATCTGGCTTGGGCTGTTCGGCTACCTGTTCCGCCTGACCGCCCGCGCCGAGGGGCTGAGCAGGGAAGTGAACCTGTTGAGAGGCATGCTAAATGCCGATCCACCGCAATCGGACGGGTTGGTCGAAGCCGACACGCCGGCCGAAGCCGGCGCCGGCGCCGCCGGAGGTGAGGCGTAGGCATGTCCTCGGAAGGCGAAGGGCCCACCGTGGTCTTGGAGGACGAAACTGCCCTCCAGCCGGCCTGGCGTCGCTTGACGCGCGGCCTGGGTTTCGCCTTTGTGGGTCTGGTGGTACTGGCCCTGGTCGGCCTCCTGACCTTCGGCGTGATCAATAAGGGCGAAGGCGAATCGAGTATCCTGCGGCTAAAGCGGGACGCGCCCGACTTCACCCTGAACCTCTTCGATGGGAACACCTTCACCCTCTCGGAGAACCGCGGCCATCCCGTGGTGATGAACATCTGGGCCTCCTGGTGTCAGGCGTGTCGGGACGAGGCGCCGGTTCTGGAGGGGGGCTGGCGCGAATTTCAGGACCGAGGCGTCGTCTTTGTGGGCGTTGACTACAACGACAACCGGGGCGACGCTGAGGAGTTCCTGAGGGAATTCGATATCACCTACCCGAACGGTCCCGATGAGAGCGGCATCTTCTTCGAATACGGCGCCACCGGCGTGCCTGAGACCTTCTTCATCAACCGCGATGGCGTGATAGTCCTCAAATTCGCCGGCCCCCTGAACGATGAACAGCTGTCCGCCTTTGTGGAGGAGTTGCTGCGGTGACCGGCGTTGTAGCGGACCCGGGCTGGGGCGTCGCCTTCGTTGCGGGCGTGGCCTCGTTCGCGTCGCCATGCGTGGCGCCGCTGGCCCCGGGCTACCTAGCGTTTATCGCTGGAACCACCGTCGAGAGCCCTGACGCTTCCAGCAAGGCGCAGACCGCCCTTCGCGCGCTGTCCACCTCTCTCCTGTTCATGCTTGGATTTACCCTCATCTTCGTCCTGCTGGGGACCTCCGTTTCATTCTTCGGCAGCTTCTTTGAGGAGCACCGGACCACCATGTACAAGGTTGCCGGAGGGGCTATGATCGCCTTCGGGCTGCTCCTCGCGGGCCTGCCCCGGATTGGCTGGCTGCAACAAGAGTGGCGGCCCAACGTCTCACAGGACATGTTCGGCCCGGCGGCGCCCGTGCTCATGGGCATGGCCTTCGCATTCGGCTGGACGCCGTGCGTGGGCCCCATTTTGGGCTCCATCCTCTTCTACGCGGGCGCCACCGAGACGGCCGGCCAAGGAGGCCTCCTGCTCTTCGTCTACTCTCTGGGCTTTGGCGTTCCCTTTATATTGGTGGGCCTGGGTTTCGCTTCCGCGCTGCGCGCCCTCTCGTGGGTGCGACGGCATCACGTCTTCATCAACGTCACCAGCAGTGCCCTGCTGATAGGGGTGGGGGTCCTCCTGTTGCTAGGTCGCTGGGCTCAGATGACCGTGTGGGCCCAGCGCGCCTACTACGACTTGGTATGAGGGGAGGGGAAATGAACGTCGTACTGATAGGCCTCAACCACAAAACAGCGCCGCTCTCCCTGCGGCAGAGCCTGGCCCTGGGCCCCACCGATCTGCCCCAAGCCCTGGCCCATCTGGACGACAAGATAGGCAACGGTGTCATACTCTCCACCTGCAACCGGACCGAGCTCTACTTCGTCGCCGGTCAGCAGCGGGCCAAGCGGGCCGAGGCCGTGCGGCTGCTGGCCGGCACCAACGGGGCGAGCGCCAGTACCCTGGACCCGCACATCTACTTCGGGCTGCACGAGGAGGCGGTTCGTCACCTTCACCGCGTGGCCGCGGGTCTGGACTCCATGATCTTCGGCGAAACCGAGATCCTGGGACAGGTGCGCGGGGCCCTGGCCGCCGCCGCCCGGGCCAATCTCTGTAACGCCACCCTCAACCGGCTCTTCCACTCGGCCATCCGGGCCGGACGGCGGGTCCACAGCGAGACCTTCGTCGGCCACCACGGCCAGTCCGTCAGCACGGCAGCGGTGGCTCTGGCCCAGCGCCTGCTGGGCGACCTGTCAGGCCGCCGGGTGCTTGTGATTGGGGCGGGCGAAGCCGGTACCCTCACCGTCCGCGGCCTCGTTAAGGCCGGGGCCTCGCACGTGGCCGTGACCAACCGCACCTATCACCGGGCTGCTGAACTGGCCCAGCGGATGAAGGCAACCGCCGTTCCCTTCTCCCGCCTGTCCCAAGCGCTGGCGGACAGCGACATCGTGATTGGCGCCAGCGCATCACCCACGACCCTCGTCAACCGGGGCGACCTCACTCCGATCATGGCCCGCCGGGAGGGCCGTCCCATCCTCCTCATCGACATCGCCGTTCCTCCCGATATCGACCCAGCGGTCCGAGACCTAGACGGTGTCCACCTGTATGACATAGACGACCTGGACTTGATGTGCCCTGTCGGCCCATATGAACGCGAACAGGAGATGGCTAAAGTCGAGAACATTATAGAAGAGGAAGTGCAGCGCTTTCTCACCTGGCGGCGCTCCCTGCAGGCAGTGCCCACTATCGTCTCCCTGCGACAGAAGATAGAGGCGGCGCGGCGGCGCGAGATGGCCAAGACCCTTTGCCGCTTTCCCCACCTTAGCAAGAGCGAACGCGCGAGTATCGAGGCCCTCACGGCGGCCATCGTGAAGAAGATCCTCCACTCCCCTCTGACGCGCCTGAAGCTGCACAGCGGCGATCAGGCCTACCTGGCCGTAGCTAGAGACCTGTTTGGCCTGGATGAGCAGCCGGCAGCCGAAAGAGGGTCCGAGCGTGCGGCATGAGGACCAAGTTCTTCGATCTGCCGCTGCGGTTTCAGATAATCATTCCCTTCTCATTGCTCATAGTCGCTCTCACCGTGGTGGCCGTGAGTTTTGGGCTGCCTCTGGCTAGCAAGGCCACCTCCCAGAACGTCGACCTCAAACTGGAAAACGCCCGCTCCCACTTCCTGCTTCTGCTTGATCACGAGACGACCCAGCTTGATCGCACGGCCGCCCTGCTGGCCCAGGATGCGGAACTCGCTGCGGCCCTGGCCGGCGGCGACAGGGAGAACCTATCGGAAGCGCTGACGGCCGGCGCCCAGGGGGCATTCGATGCCCTCCAGGTGACGGACGCCGAAGGGGCCACCCTGGTAGGAGTCGGGGGCCACGCCCCTTTGCCAGCCGATACTCTGACCCGTCTGGGCCGCGCGGCCTCCACTCATGACGGCGGAGCCATCGTCTCCTCATCGTCGGGGCACATGCTCGTCGTGGTGAGACCGATCGGGCCCCGGGAGAACCCTCAAGGCTTTGTGGCCACCGGCCGGTTGCTGAGCAGGCTGCTGACCAACCTAAGATCGGACGTCGACGCTGAGCTTGCGTTCTACGTTGATGGCCAGCTGGCTGCCAGCACCTTCACCAATCAGCACAGCGAGGTTCAGGACCTGGTCGCCCTTCCCTTTGAGGTGGCGGCGGGCAGCGGGTCCGTCAGAAAGGGGTCCGTGATCGATGGCCGTTCCTACGCCGCCACCTACAATCGGCTGGACATTGGAGACGGCGCCTCAGTGGACTACGCTGTGTTCGTGCCCAGGTCCAAGGTCTGGCCCGCAGATATGGTGGTGGCCAGCGGCCTGGCGGCCATCCTGATCATCCCCCTCGTCCTCCTGGTGCTCGGGTTCGCAATCGCCAGGGTCATCGCGGCCCGCCTGGAAAGGGTGGTCGTGGCCATCGAAAGAATAGGAGACGGCGACTTCCAGCAGAGGGTCAACCTGGAGTCCAGCGACGAAGTGGGTCGCCTGGCCCAGGTGGTCAACCGCATGGCGGCCCGCCTCCACGAGGCCGAGACCAGCAAGGCGGAGTTCTTGGCCATGGCCTCTCACGAGGTGCGGACCCCCCTCACTCTAATCGGCAATGCCAGCGAACTGCTGCTTGACGCGTCCGACGGCGCCGACGAGGCCTCCCGCCGGGAGCTGCTTGAAATAATTGCTGGCAACGTGGAACGCATGAACCGCCGCGTGGCCGACCTCCTGGTGCTGGCCCGCATGGACGCAGGCCACCTGGCCCTCCGCACGCGGCCCGCCGACCTCATACCCTTGGTGGTCGAGGCCGCGGAGAGCGTGCGGCCCATGCTAACGGCTAAGGGGCAGAGCCTCTCCCTGGCCCTGCCGTCCAGCCTGCGCCCGGTGAGCGCAGACCCCGATCGCATCCAACAGGTGATGCTGAATCTGCTCACTAACGCCTCCCGCCACACCCCCCCTGGCACCCGGGTCTGTGTGCGGGTAGTCAGCGCCGGAGACGAAGTCAGGGTGGAGGTTGATGATGATGGCCCGGGCATCCCCCAGACGCAACTGGAGCGGCTCCTGGACGGGCAGCAGAGACCATTCGGTAAGGATGCGGGCGGCCTCGGCCTGCTCATCGCCCAGCGGCTGGTGGCCCTCCACGACGGCCGACTCTGGGCCACGAGCGAGCCAGACCGCGGATGCGTGTTCGCCTTTGCGCTGCCATACAGTCCTGAAGGAGAGGAGGGGCGAAAAGATGAAGATACTGTTGGTGGATGACGAGGAGGAATTTGTCAAGATCCTCAGCGTGGCATTCCAGGTATACCGTCCAGGCTACACGCTCATCGCTGCCCACACGGGGACAGACGGCCTGGCCAAGGCGGAGAAGGAGGACCCGGACCTGATCGTCCTGGACGTCATGCTGCCGGACATAGACGGCTTCGAGGCCTGCCGACGCATTCGCGCCCGTACTGATGTCCCCATCATTCTTCTAACCGCCAAGGATCGCGAGGAAGACATCGTCCACGGCTTCGACGAAGGAGCCGACGACTACATCACGAAACCGTTCAGCTATCGTACCCTCATGGCCCGTATCGACGCCCTCCTGCGCCGCACCAGGGCGATGCCCGGCGCCCAGCGGCCGGGCCTGCTCGATTGGGGCGACCTAACGGTGGACTTCGTCCAGCGACAAGTAAGACTGCGGGGCAAGGATCTGGACCTCACCGCCAAGGAGTACCGCATCGTCGAGGAGCTGGCCCGCA
>MGNZ01000070.1:9552-9770 GCA_001795235.1 Chloroflexi bacterium RBG_16_64_32
AGACATACATCTATCGCGTTCGCCGCAAGATCGAGGCCGACCCCCGGCACCCGCGCTACATCCTCACCCACTACGGCGGCGGCTACCGCCTGGCTGGTGGCGCCTCAGACGGAGGCGACGTGGTCCAGGATATGCCCAAGGCGCCGGGGACGGGGGCGGCGGCAACAACAGGCGAAAAGTAAACGAAGCTCCACTTTTGACAGGGCGCCTATTTATGA
>MGNZ01000070.1:9898-10145 GCA_001795235.1 Chloroflexi bacterium RBG_16_64_32
CTGACGATGGTATCGTCTGGTCAGGCCGGAAAGGGTGATATTTACGACACCGACCACGACACCGGCTCGCCTGGCAACCCCACCTGCGCCCAGTGCCACATCCCTCACAAAGCGCAAGGGATGTACCTGTGGGCACAGGTGCCCTACTCCGAATACGCCGGCGAGTCAGAAATCCTTCCCCTCTGCTTTAGCTGCCACGACGACGCCATAGCAAGCGGCGGCTACATCCCTGACGCCGATCACAACC
>MGNZ01000070.1:10200-10370 GCA_001795235.1 Chloroflexi bacterium RBG_16_64_32
CACCCAGCACGCCAGTTACGAGACCAGTTGCAAGAAGTGCATGGAGCCGGACTGCATCAAGTGCCACGACGCTCACGAGAACACCTTCGAGTTCCTGGACCCCGCCCGCTTCCCACAGAAGGACATGGACGGCGACAAAATCCTCGAGACGGACACCCTGAACGGCAGCC
>MGNZ01000070.1:10389-10490 GCA_001795235.1 Chloroflexi bacterium RBG_16_64_32
CGGATCGAGTCACGGCGTGGAGACCTCCGTTGTGCCCGTGCCGGCCGTAGGCGCTGCGGAGACGTCATCCAAGTGCGGCAACGGACTTGACGACGACGGCG
>MGNZ01000071.1 GCA_001795235.1 Chloroflexi bacterium RBG_16_64_32
GGGTATTGGGCGACCGTCGTCACGCTAACATGATCGCGTCCTGCCGCCGACGTGTCTACCGGTTGAGCCGCGCGAGGGGGATTCCGGACTTCACACACCCAAGGGGCGGGCTAAATGATTAGCCGCCCTATCGACTTTGACACTCCGGTTGGTGCGACGGACAATAAGGCTCCGATGGAATGCACATTAGCATTAGTCGCTGATGCCGCAAATACGGATAGCGGCGGCAAACTCAACGTCCTCGGTGTATTTGATGTCATTCGCGCCGACAAGTTCCCGTATGTCATCCCGCAGTTTTATGTGGTCGTGCGGTTCACGGCAGGGCCAGCCGAATTCGGACTCAAGAAACAATTCGAGCTTGTGATTCTCAGTCCGGACGGCCAACCGATCGGGGGGCGTATTCAGGGCAAGGCTAGCGTTCCCCACCCACCGGATAGCAACCGATCGAACATGGTGGTCATTCTTCGCATGGTCAACGTACCCTTTGAAAAAGCCGGGGGTTACGCCATTTCTATACTTGTGGGTGGAGAGGAAAAGGCTTCAATCCCCCTTGAAGTGGTAAGCATACAGTCGCAACGCGCAAGAAAGAAGAAGGGGGGCTAGGGGAAAAATGATTGAGGCGACGCAAGCACTCAAGAATCGGCTCACCATTCGCAAGCAGCGCCGCTTTAAGCGACGCGCCTCCGAATCTATGCAAACGGAGCCTCGTGCCACCATCCTTATCTTTCGCACCAAGAAGTTTGGTGCGCCGCACCCGAATGAGGGCGAGGCGATGCTGATGCTGAGCATGGAGGCCGTCGAAGACGAATGGTAAGGCCCGGATGGCATATCGGCAGGGAGATATAGTTTGGGCATGGTTGCCGCACAGCGATGGCATAGGCGGCGAAGAGCGCCCCGTCGTTGTTGTCAGTGTCCGCAACCGTGGGAAGGATATCACGGTAGCGCAGTTGACTTCTCAGGTCGCCAAGGCTCGGCGTCGCGGTGAATTCCTGCTGCAGCGATGGTCGGAGGTTGGACTGACTCACCCTGCGGCCCTACGGCCGAAGGTTTTCGTAATCCTCAAATCGCGGGTGACGGCTCGTATCGGTCATATTCACGACGATGATAGGCCGGGCATGGTAGACTCGCTAAGGGAATTATTCGGCTTATGAGCGCCAAGAAGCACGAGGACACGACCGTCAAGCGCGACATGCCGTTCGAGGAAGCGATCCGGCGGCTGAGCCCGACAGCGGACGCTAGCGCCAGCCGGTCAGCTTCCTCATACGGGCGTAGGCGGCTATCTGAGCGCGGTTCTTCAGATGTAGCTTCTCTAGGATGTTGTGGATGTGGTTTTTCACCGTCCCCACGGATATGAACAGACGGTCCGCTATATCCTTGTTGGTGGCGCCCTGACTGGCCAGCTCCAGGACCTCGATCTCTCGGGGCGATAGCTCCGCCTGAGACTCGCCGAGCTCGGCCTGACGCTGGGCCTGACTCATGAACGCCTGCAGGATGCGTTGCGCCATGGGGGGCGCGACGACGGCCTCTCCCGCGAGGGCGCCCTCCAGCAGTTCAAATAGCTCGTCGGGCCTCATGTTCTTGAGCAGGTATCCGTGGGCGCCGCTGCTGATGGCCTCGAACAGGTCATCCTCCTCCTCGGAGACGGTGAGCATGATGATCTTCGTGTCTGGCAGCTCCGACTTGATGAGGCGGGTGGCCTCGATGCCGTCGCATTCAGGCATCCGGATATCCATGAGGATGATGCTGGGGCGCAGCCGGCGGGCCTTCTCCAGCGCCTCCCGGCCATTGGAGGCCTCCTCGATGACAGCGTCCTTTCGCCAGAGGCCGATGAGCTTGGCGAGGGACGCTCGGAGCAGCGTGTTGTCATCGACGAGGAGAAACCTATCGGCGCTCATGCGGCCTTGCTGGCCTCCACTGGGACTGTGACCTCCAGTCGCGTCCCCGCCCCGGGGCGGCTGTCAATGACAAGGCTGCCACCGGTGCTCTCCGCCCGTTCCTTCATGGTCTGAAGGCCAAATCTCCCGCTCTTGGGTACGCCCGCCGGGTCGAATCCGGGACCGTCGTCACGGATGACGACGCGTACGTGGCGGTCGTTCGCCTCCACGTTGAGCCACACCTGAGCCCCCGAGGAGTGCTTCTTAACGTTGGTCAGGGCCTCCTGGACGATGCGGATGAGTTGCACCTCAGCCGAAGGCGAGAGCATCGCTGGGGTTCCTTTGTGGCCTTCAAAGGTGCAGGGGATGCCTGTCTGAGCGCTGAAGCGCTCCAAATGCTCGCGCAGGGCGCGGCGGAGGCTGCCGCCCGGCGAGAGGGGTGTGCGAAGGTCCGTGATCGACTGTCGAAGGTCGTGGTACGCCTCGCGGGTCACGTGCGCCATCGCCTCCAGCTCGGCCTGCGCTTTGGCCCACTCCTCGTTCGCCAGGCGGTGATCTACGATTCCCATCTGCACGTTCAGGTAGCCCAGCGTCTGGGCGAGCCCGTCGTGTACCTCGCGGGCAACCCGCTGGCGTTCCTGGAGCACAGCGATCGCCCCGGTCTTGCTGAAGAGCTGGGCGTTCTGCAGGACTGCCCCCACCTGAGACGCCACTGCGGCGACAAGCTCCGCTTCGTCGTGGTCGAAGGGCCGGGACCTGGGGCGGGCCACGAAGATAGCGCCAATGTTGTTGCCCTTGGACCTGATAGGGGCGGTAATGCAAGTCCCGGGCGTTCGTTCGCCGAGGACGCCCGCGCAGCCTTCGCTCTCCCTGGAATCGGCGATCACGACGGTCTGGCCCAGGGCCAGCGCCCTGCTGCACTCGCAATCGTACGGGCCGAGACTCCCGTTCGCGTGGGTGACTTGGGACGGCAGCCCGCTGTGGGCTACCAGCCGAAGCTCGCCTCCCTCCTCCTCCGAAACGAGCGCGAGCCCGGCAGCGCTTGCCGCCAGGGCTTGCCTGACGTTACGGGTGATCGCCGCTGCCACTTCCTCCAGGTCCAGGGACTCGCTCGCCTCCGTGGCCACCGCGTTCAACAGAGCCAGGCGCCGGTTGCGCTCACGGATCTCACGCTCCAGGCGGGCCATGGACGTAAAGACGAAGGTGGAGAAGGCGAACGCGGCCGTGGACACGGCTGCCAGGATAACCACCGTGTGGCCCCAGGCCGGCACAAAGTCGTCGTACAGACTGCGGGTCACCAGTTCGAACACGACCACAAAGGCCGTAGGTACGACCACAGTGATCCAACGCAGTGTTCGTCTGGACAATTCTAATCCACCTCCTAAAGCATAGGCGCCGTGGATTGACCTGCGCCCATGCCATTATGCCCATTTGTGCGGGCCGGAAGTCACATATGGCCCAGTTGACGTCCTGTATCGCAGAAGTCCGCGCCCCGTCCGTGCGAAGCCTTGACCGCCATCAGATACAGTGTCAGGCCGATAGGGATACAGCCACGGCTTCCGCAGGCATAGGCCCTACTGTGGCAGACAACCCGTCCGTTGACACATCGATTTGCGACGCGTCCGGGCCTACGATCAAAGCAGAAGCAAAGGAGGCGACACATGACAGGATTCCTGTTCATCCTAGGGACCATCGTCATCGAAGGCGGACTGGTGGCGCTGATCATGGCGCTGCTCACCGCTTCGGACCGGGAGGCCCGGCGCGAGGAAGAGGCGCGCACACGCCTAGCCACGCTGGAGGCGGAGGAAGAGCGCCTGCGCAAGGCCGCCTAGGCGCGACAGCACGGCAAAGTGGGCCGTCCTTGCCCCCCTCGGGCGGCCCACTTTGCTCTCCACTAGGCTCGCGGGCTCGTGCACTGATCGCGCTGAGGGGCTGGGGCCCGAACATCATCGCGGTGGAGCGCTAACCCCGGCCAGTAGCGAGCCGGCGCCGCAACCGCACGGGGTGTGCCTATGGAGACTGTCCGGACGGCCTCAGAGCAGCTCTATCTCCTTGAGATCGGCGCTCGGTATCAGCTCTGGCTCCGTGAGCCCCTGGACCTCTTCGAACGTCCAACCGGGAGCCATCTCCGCGAGAACGAGCCCCCGGCGGGTGACCTCGATCACGGCTATATTGGTAACGACGAGGTCGACGCAGGCGGGCGCCGTTATGGGAGACGAGAGCTCATTGACGATCTTGGGCCTACCGTCCCGCGTGGTGTGGGTCATGAGGGCAATCGTCCTCTTAGCGCAGAAGGCCAGGTCCTGGCCGCCGCCGAGGCTCCCTACTTCTTTGCCGGGCAGCGTGTAGTTGGCCAGATCGCCTCGCCGCGACACCTCAAGCGCTCCCAGAACCGTCACATCAACGTGGCCCCCGCGGATGATGATGAAGCTCTCGGCGTGATCCACGATCACCATCCCCGGTTTGGGCTGGACAGGCTGGACACCGGCGTTGATCAGGTTCTCGTCGGCCTCCTCCGGGTCGGTGACGATTGGGCCGAAGCCGATGATCCCGTTCTCCGAGTGGAAGATGACCTCCTTGTCCGGCGGCACGAAGTTGCCGCACAGGGTGGGGATGCCAACGCCCAGGTTGACCACCATCCCGTCCTGGAACTCCTTGGCGGCCCTCAAGGCCATGGTCTGCTCGTCCAGTCGCTCTCCCGGCATCGCGAAGCTCCTACGTAGGCTCGTCCCAGGGCCGCGGGTCGCGGGGCCGAACCACCACCCGCTGCACGTAGATTCCCGGCGTAACGACGCACTCGGGGTCCAGTGCGCCCGGCTCCACCACCTCGTCCACTTCAGCGATGGTGACGCTTGAGGCCCCCGCCATCGTGGCGTTCATGGTGCGGGACGAGCCCCTGTACACCAGGTTGCCGTAGCGGTCGGCTTTGTGGGCTCGCACCAGCGAGAAGTCACCCTTAAGGGCCCGCTCCAGCAGGTAGCTGCGACCCTCGAACTCCCGCACCTCCTTGCCCTCCGCCACCACGGTGCCCACGCCGACAGGCGTGTAGAAGGCCGCGATCCCGCCCTTGGCGGCGCGCATGCGCTCCGCCAGGCTGCCCTGGCCTATGAGCTCCAGCTCCGCCTTGCCCGCCATGACCGCCTTCTCGAAAGGGGTGTGGATATGACCGGGTGCGGCCGGGAAGGAGAGTATCCCCTTGCTCACCTGGCCGCGGTCCACCAGGAGGCCCGGGTCGTACCAGTCGGGCGGGAAGCGCAGCACGCTGGCCATGCGCGCGCGCAGCATCTCGATGAGGTCGGGACCCCAGCCGCCGGAGTTCCCCACGATGGTGAGGTTGTTCACGCCCTTGCGCGCCACGGCGGCGATGAGGTAGCTGGGACACTCGCCGGGGCCGCCGAAGCCACCGATGAGCAGCACAGCCCCGCCGAAGACGTCGGCGACGGCTTCGTTGAAGCTGCCGACGATCTTGTTGACAGCCATCGCCAGCGCCTCAGGCCAGAGGCCGGAAGTACTTGATGTCCTGGATGCCGCCCTCCCGCTCGTCGCGCCAGACCGCCTCCACCCGCATGCCGATGCGGACGGTCTCCTTCATTCGCTCTACGTCCTCCAGTTCTGCCTCGCCCAGCAGGTGGTTCAGGGCGGTGTCGGCCCCGTCCAGCTTGACGAGGGCAAGACAGTACGGTGGGTCGGGGAGGCCGGTGAAGCGGGCGTAGCAGACCGTGAACGCCTCCAGGGTACCCTGCTGCTTCACCTCGACCCACTCATCCAGGGGGACGAAACAGCGCTCGCAGAAAGGTCGCGGGGGCATGAGCACCCGCCGGCAGCGGGGGCAACGAGTGGCGATGATGCGCTTCTCTACGAGGGCGTGGAAGAAGTGGCTGGCGATGCGGCCGGCGGTGTGCCGGAAGGGCAGGTCCCAGCGCCCGGGGACGATGATGTTCTCTTCCTCTTGCGTCATGTTGCTCCCTCCCGTGTGGTTACGGCGCCTCGCTGCTCAGCACCATAAGTGTGTGAAAGCCGATGACCGCTCCCCAGGCGTGGGCAAGCGCCTTCCTCACGTCCGGCACCTGCCTGTCCTCTGCCTTACCCATCACCTGGAGCGCCGCCTCGGCCACCCGGATCAGGCCTGTAGCGCCGATGGGGTTGGTGCAGAGGACGCCGCCTGAGGGGCAGACGGGCAGATCCCCCTGCATGGTCGTCACCCCGTTTCGGATCAGCTCCGCGCCCTTGCCCTTCTCGCAGAATCCCAGCGCTTCGTACTCGATGATCTCCTGTATCGAGAAAGCGTTGTAAAGCTCCGCCACGTCCAGTTCAACCAGTGGGTTCTCGATCTTCGCCTGCCGGTAGACGCGGCGGGCAAGCATGGAGAGGCTGTCCCAGTCTTCGTACCAGGTGCGGTCGCCCGCCCAGTAGTTATCGGTGATCTGACCGGCGCCAGTGATCCAGGCCGGCTGGTCGGCTATAGCGCGGGCCCGCTTCTCAGCGGCGAAGATGACGGCCACCGCACCATCGGAGCTGGGGCAGCAGTCGCTCAGGCGCAGGGGCCAGGAGACGACGCGGGTGTTGAGGGCGTCTTCGACCGTGAGCATGCGCATGAGATGGGCATAAGGGTTGCGGCGGGCGTTCTCGTAGTTCTTGACGGCTATGAGCGCCAGGTCCTCCTCGGTAGTGCCGTAGCGCCAGAAGTGCTTCACGCCCTGGAGGGCGGCGATGGTGATTGCGCCCGCGCCCTGCCAGCGCTCGTAGATCGGGTCGACGGCCGTGTTCAGGACGAGCTGCGCCTCCAGCGATTCGCCCACCCGCTGGGAGGCGACCGCAAGGACGACATCGAACATGCCGGACGCTACATGGTAGTAGCCCGCCAGGGCGGTGGAACCCCCCGTGGTGCCGCCCGTGGTGATCTTCATCAGGGGCAGGTTAGCGACGCCGGCGCCGGCGCATGCCTCCACGTTCCAGCGCTCCGGCGCGAACACGCCGTCAAAGGGGTCCATGGAGCCGTAGGCCACCGCTTCGATGTCGCCGGCCTGAAGGCCAGCCTGCTCCAGGGCGCCGCTCACCGCTTCGTACACCAGCTCCGGGTAGGAGACGTCTACCCGGTGGCTGGTAGCCCGCGTGAGGCCCACACCAACGATGGCCACCCGCTTCGCCATGTCCTACCCTCCCTCCATGATTACTACGCAATCGGTTCGGGCGGCCGCCCCGCTGGGGGCGCTCATGCCGTGGGCCAGGGCCCGCTCCGGCCCGGGCACCTGCCCCTGGCCGGCCTCTCCCCTGAGCTGGAGGGCGGCCTCCGCCGCTCTCAACAGCCCCGCCGCCCCGTAGGGGTTGCCGCAGACGACGCCGCCGGAGGGGTTGACGGGCAGCCGTCCACCCCGGGCCGTATCCCCTGCTTCGACCAGTCGAGACGCGCCGCCCTCCGGGGCCAGGCCCAGCGCCTCGTACGCCAGCAGCTCGTGGAACGGAGTGATATCGTGCAGTTCGGCCAGGTCCAGCGCTCTCAAAGGGTCGCTGATGCCCGCCATGCCGTACGCCTTCTGGGCGGCGCTGCTCAAGGAACTTAGACTGGTGAGGTCCTTCGACCCAAGGTCGTAGCTGTCGATGGCCCAGGCGATGCCCGTCACCCACACCGGCTTTTCGCTGATGCGGCGGGTCATTTCTTCCGAGCACAGGACGAGAGCGACGCCGCCCACCGATTGCGGAGGGCAGTGGAGCGCCCTCAGCGGGTAGCAGACCGGGTCTGAGGAGAGGACGTCCTCGGGAGTCACCGAGGACCGCAGATGGGTCCTGGGATTGACGGCGCCGTTGCCGCGGTTCTTGACCACGACCCCAGCCGCTTGCTCATCACTAACTCCGTATCGATGGGCGTAGGCGTTGGCCTGGAGGGCCAGGCTGACAAGGTGGCTCTGGCCCAAGGGGCGCACGAACAGCGGGTCGAACACAACGTTGCTGACGGTCTCGAAGGACGACTCGGCGTGTCCATGGGCGGTGACCATAGCGACGTCAAAAAGGCCGGCGGCGATGCGCATGTAGGCGTAGGCCAGGGCCATGATCCCGTCCTCCCCCACGTGACTGGAGTCCTTGAGGTAACCGCCGGAGGACATGGCGGTGTGCATATCGGAGATGGTGCGGCCGTCCACGGCGTCCCAGCCGGAGCAGATGACCGTGTCCACGTCGCCCCGGTCCAGGCCGGCGTCGGCCAGGGCCAGCCGGGCCGCCTCATAGTCGTGCTCGTGGTAGATACGGTCGTCGGCGGAAGTTCGCAACGCCGTTTGACCGATCCCGACGATAGCAACTTTAGCGCTCAACCATCACCTCCCGGTCAGTAGGAGCGGGGCAGGCCCAGGACGTGCTCCCCAATGTAGTTCAGGACCATTTCACGAGATACCGGTACAGTGCGCAGCATGCGGATGAACGGCCACACCGTGATAAGGTCAACATCCGTGCTGAAGCCGCTGCCGCCGTGCACCTCGATGGCCAGGTCGCAGGCCTCGGTGGCTGCGTCGGCGGCGGCGAGCTTGGCCATGTTGGCGTGGGCCGCGGCGGTCACCTTGTCGCCCGCGTCGAACAACTGGGCTGCGTAGCGGGTCATGAGCGCCGCCAGCTCCAGGTTCGTCTTGGCGACAGCCAGCGGGTGCTGCAACCCCTGGTGGGAACCGATGGGCGCATCGAACACGACCCGCGCCGCCCAGTCCATCGTCTTCGCGTCCAACGCCGCCCGCTCCTCCGGCGTGCAGGACCGCTGGCACTTCGGGCCGCGCCAGCCCGTGACGCCATACTTCACCAGGGTCGCCTTGTCGTAGCTGGCGAACTCCTCCTCCGGCGTGGTCCCGGCAGCCCCGCCGCTCTCCCGCCGGCGCGCCATCCCCTCAGCGAAGGCGCCCTCGCGTGCCTTGGCCAGCCAGTAGTCGCGGCCGTACTTGCGGGCCAGCTGCCGCACGAAATCGCGGATTAAGGTCTCCTGGGCCGAGGGCTCAAGCACATGGGCCTCCAGAGCACAAGAGTGTCAACACGCTTCGACGCACCACCGGCGGGATAGATCGACGGCCGGGAATCGGCGCCAGGAGCAGTATCCTGCCCCCGGGCCACGAGACGATCAAGATAGCCGGCTCGGCCGTCGCGCCCGCAGGCGTCGCGTGGATTATGGCCCGGTCAGTAGTCCGGTGTCAACGTCTCTGTGGGCCGGGAGCGCCCGTCACCGCTACTTTTATCCGCGTGCCATCACCCGGGTTGGACTGAACGTCAAACGACCCCCCCACGAGCTCGGCGCGCTCCTTCATGCCGAGGAGGCCCAGCTTGCTCAACCGGGCGAGGTCCGAGATGTTCTTCGCGGGCGTAAAGCCAGCGCCGTCATCGGTGATCGACAGCCGGATCTCGCCGTCGCTGAAATCCAGCTCCACAGTGGCCGACGCAGCGTCGGCGTGCTTCTCGACGTTCCTCAGCGCTTCCTGCGCGATCCGAAACAAGGCAAGTTCCACTGATCCGTCAATACGCCTGGGTTGGCCGGCCACCGTCAGGCGTGCCCCGTGGGAAAGGCGTCCGTTCGTGTCCTCCACCACCAGTTCGATGGCGGCCACCAGACCCAGGTCGTCGAGAACGGCCGGCCGCAGGTCTCGGCTGTAGCGGCGGACAGCCTTTAGAGTTGAGCGCGCCTGTTTCAGCAGGTCGTCAATGGGCTGCGCCACGCTTGGGCCTGCGGCATTGCCCAACTGCTCCAGATTGCGGACCAGGCTCACGAGCTCCTGAGCGGTCTCATCATGAAGATCGCGGGCGATCCTCAGACGTTCATCCTCTTGGGCCTGGGTTATCTGGCGGACGTATGACTGGAGGCTCTCCTGTCGTTGCCGGTAGAGCCTGGCGTTCTCTACAGCCACCGAGACCTGCTGGGCCACGGTCATCAGAAGCTCAATCTGCTCATCAGAAAGCGCCTCTCCTGGGGCGGCAGTGGCGCCCAAGGAACCCAGCACTCCCGATTCCATCAGCAGTGGCACCGCTGCAGTGCGTTCCTCGACGGTTACTGTATCGCGGACGGACGCCACGCGTTCGTGAAGCTCGCGCGCGGGAAATTCGGGCGGAGACGCTCCTGGGCCGGAGGCCTCCTCCAGGACAAGCAAACCG
>MGNZ01000072.1:0-768 GCA_001795235.1 Chloroflexi bacterium RBG_16_64_32
GCCCACATCTGGCCCAGGGCCAGGCCGGCTTCCGGGCCGTCCTGTCGCTGGCCGTCGCCGCCGGTGTAGGAATAGTCTGCGTGCATCAAGCCGCGGAACTTTTCCCAATCGCGGCGGTTCCAGGCGTCGGTGGACTCGCGGGCAATAGCAGCAGAGTCGGACATGAGGTGGCCTCCTTCTAGACTGGGGCGTTTCGTTAATGCCAGTGTATATCGCGAATTGCACCTGGGCAAGAGATTTCGGGACGGACCCGCCAGTTTGTCCATCTCTCACGCGCCTGCTCAGGGATTACCGCTGCTTCCGCGCCACCAGCCCGGCGACGGCCTTCTTGCCCCGATCGCTCTCCACCACACCCTCGCGGTAGGCCAGCACCTCCAGCGCCGGGAACAGCGATCGCAGCTCGCCCGGTCGCAGGAGGAAATCGTCCTGCTGCGGCCCCCAGCCGAACCGTCGCTGCTCCGTGGTGAACGACTCGAACACCAGGACGCCGCCCGGCCGCAGCGCCGCCGCAAGCGCAGGGGTGAGCTCCCGCTGCAAGTAGTAGAAGTCGATTACGATGTCGTAGGCCGCCGGCGGCAGCTCGTACGCCTCAAGGTCGGCCTGGACGGCCTCGACGTGCAGGCCGCGGCGGGCGGCCTCGCTGCGGCAACGCTCCACCGCCACACCGGACACGTCAATGCCGGTTACCTCGTATCCCAGGGAGGCCAGGTAGAGGGCGTTGCGGCCTGTCCCCATGGCAACGTCCAGCGCCCGGCCCCGCCTGCGGCG
>MGNZ01000072.1:826-13878 GCA_001795235.1 Chloroflexi bacterium RBG_16_64_32
TCCTCCGCGCGGTAGCGTTCGTCCCAGAAGCGCTCGCTGTCTTCAGCCACCCCTTCAGTATCCCCGCTCATGGTGAGCCTGTCGAACCATGAGCGGCAGCGTGCCGCCGCGCCCCCTTCGACGGGCTCTCGCCCAGGCGAGTCGCCTTTGGCGACAGGGTGAGCGGAATCAGGCCTGGTTCCTTGTTCCCCCATCCGCCTTCGCTATAGACTGAGGGCATGGCGTTCGAGCAAGCGTTGCCCCCGGCGGAACCGGTAGCAGAGCCAGCGCCGCCAAGGGAGCGCACTCCGTGGGGCTACGCGGACATGGCGATGGCGATCGGTATCGTCATCGGGGTCACGATCCTCATCGTGGCCCCGGCCGCGGTGATCGCGTCCATTATCAGCGGCGACGCCGACCTTGGCGGCGACGATACGGCGATGGCGGTCCTCCTGGGCGCCAACCTGCTGTTGGAGGCGTTCCTGCTGCTGGCGGTGGCGTTGTTCACCGTGGGCAAGTACAAGGTCTCCTGGTCCGCCGTGGGCTTTCGAATGCCCCAGAGAGGAGGCTGGTGGCTACCGCTGGCGCTCCTGGGCGGTGCGTTGGTGGTGATCTGGACCTACTTCGGCATCCTCGCGGCCTTTGGGGTGGAGCCCGAGGGCAACATCCCCGACGAGGCGTTCGATAGCGTGCCGCTGGTGGTGCTCGTAGGCGTGCTCTCATTGGGGCTGGCCCCGATCATGGAGGAGACGTTCTTCCGCGGCTTCCTGTTCGGCGGTCTGCGCGGCCGCTGGGGGGTCTTCCTGGCGGCCCTGGCCACTGGCTTCCTGTTTGCCCTGGCCCACATAGACCCGCTGGTATACATGCCCTTCACCGTAGTGGGAATGCTGTTCGCCTGGGGCTACGTCTATTCCGGCTCCCTCTTGGCCAGCGTGATCGCTCACCTATTGTTCAACGGCATCAGCTTCGGCCTGGCCGTTTCGGGAGTGGGCACCTGAGCCGGATAGCAGATACGTTCGCGCGACTGCGGGCGGAGCGCCGCACCGGGCTCATCGCCTTTCTCACCGTCGGATACCCGAGCGTGAAGGACACGCTGCGCCTCGTGCCCGCCCTCATCGACGGAGGGGCCGACATCGTGGAGTTGGGCGTGCCCTTCTCCGACCCCCTGGCGGAGGGCCCCACCATCCAGCGCTCGTCACACCACGCGCTGATGCAGGGGGTCACGCCTCGCATCTGCCTGGAGGTGTTGGCGGAGTTGCGCGGGCAAGGGGTTGAGTCACCGCTCATCGTTATGGGCTACTTTAACCCGCTCCTGGCCTACGGCCTCGAGGAGTTCTGCCGAGACGCCGCCAGCGCCGGCGCCGATGGGATCATCGTTGTTGACCTGCCGCCGGAGGAGTCGCACCCGCTGAGAGACGGCTGCCGCGCCCACGGCCTGGACCTGATATACCTGTTGGCGCCTACGAGCACGGACGAGCGGATTGGGCTGGCGGTCGGGCTCGCCTCCGGGTTCGTGTACTGTGTGAGCGTGACGGGCGTTACGGGCGCCCGCGATGAGCTACCGCCGGGCCTTTCCTCGTTCGTTGACCGGGTGCGCGCACGTACCCGCTTGCCAGTAGCGGTGGGATTTGGTATATCTAAGCGAAAGCACTTCCGAGCGGTGGGCCGCATGGCGGACGCCGCCGTCATCGGCAGTGCTATCATTGACGAGATCGACAGGTGCGATCCGTCTGAGAGAGCAAGTAATGTTAAGCGATTTGCGGAGGTGGTTACCGGCCGGCGGAGAGCTGCCGATTAGGGCCGCTCGGCCTCCCGCCATAGGCGGGTGGCTGTCCGGCCGCGTCTATGGTGGCGGCTCTCGGGCCGGAGTGTTTGGGCCGGGCTAGCAGGCCGGCCCGTCCGTCACGGGCGGGAGCTTCGGCGATGTCGGCATGCTGACTCGAGGCATCCGGGGGGCCACTGCCGTAGGTGCCAACACCCGTGAGGCTATCCTGGAGGCCACCAGGGAGCTCCTCGCAGCCATGGTGGAGGCCAACGGGGTCAAGGTGGAGGACATAGCCTCCGCATTCTTCACCAGCAGCCGCGACCTGAATGCCGAATTCCCCGCTCTGGCCGCCCGGCAGATGGGTTGGACCGATGTGGCCCTTCTCTGCGGACACGAGATGGACGTTCCAGGGGCCCTCCGCATGTGTCTGCGCATCCTCATCCACGTCAACACCGAGAAGAAGGCCAGCGAAATGGTCCACGTCTATCTCCACAGCGCCAAGGTCCTGCGGCCCGACTTCGAGGGCGGGGCCGGCTAGCCGATAAGACCCGAACGACACCATTCTCCCCGGAAGGAGACCATCAACATGATTATCGTGATGAAAACGGAGGCCACGGAGGCCCAGGTAATGGCAGTACAAAAACACATACGAGAACTAGGCTTCAAGGACCACATGATCCGGGGCGTGGAGCGCAGCGTTGTCGCCGTGCTGGGCGCCGTCTACCCGGAGTTGCTCGACGAGTTTGGCGTCTTGGACGGGGTCGACACCGTCGTCCGCATTAGCAAGCCGTTCAAGCTGGCCAGCCGCGAGGTCAAGGAGGAGGACACCGTCGTCAAGGTGGGGCCGCTGGAGATCGGCAACGGCCGCCTGGTAACTATAGCCGGGCCCTGCTCCGTGGACACGGAAGAGATCGTGATGGAGACAGCGCGGGCGGTCAAGGCCGCGGGCGCTCACATGCTGCGAGGCGGCGCCTTCAAGCCGCGCACCAGCCCCTACGCATTCCGCGGCCACGGCGAAAAGGGGCTGAAGATCCTGGCGGCGGCTCGCGCCGAGAGCGGCCTTCCCATAGTCACCGAGGTGATGGACGCCCGCGACGTGGAGCTAGTCGCCCAATTCGCTGACGTCCTTCAGATCGGCAGCCGCAACATGCAAAACTTCGCCCTCCTGGACGAGGTGGGCAAGGCGCAGAAGCCGGTGCTCCTGAAGCGCGGCATGTGGGCGACCATCGAGGAGTGGCTGCTGGCCGCCGAGTACATCCTCTCCCATGGCAACCGCGACGTCATCCTGTGCGAGCGCGGCATCCGCTCCTACGAGACGGCGACCCGCTTCACCTTCGACGTTAACGCCATCCCGGTGATCAAGCGGTTGAGCCATCTCCCCATCATGGGCGACCCCAGCCACGCCACAGGCAAGTGGTACCTGGTACCGCCTATCGCCCTGGCGGCTGTGGCGGCCGGGGTGGACGGCCTCATGATCGAGGTGCACCCGAACCCAGACCAGGCGCTGTCGGACGGCGCACAGTCCCTAACGCCGGCCAACTTCGAGAAGCTGATGGGTCAGGTGCGTACGCTGGCGGAGGCGATGGGCCGGCCGGTGGCGCCGCCGATCGATGAGCTGAGGGAGGCGGTCAAGAAGGCCAGCTAGGCCGCTCAACGGCACACAGAACACGCGCTGCGGAACACGGGGCGCGGAACACGACGGGCAGGTAGCTGCGGGGCTGCAGCCCTGCCCGCCCGGATGCGCGGTATAGATATGCCCTGCCGGCCTCCGGCGGCTCGCGCCCCTCGTGCCGAACCGAAAGGGCGGCCCTATAGCGTCATGAACTCCTCGATGCTGCCCTCTGCAATCGAGTAGATCACGAACGGTTCCATTTTATCGCCGCTCATTCCGGGTGATCCTTCGGGCATACCCGGCAGCGCTATGCCGTCGATCGGCGGCCGCTCCTCGAGTAGCTTCGAGATCGCCTCCACCGGGACGTGCCCTTCGACATAGTACCCGTCGATCTCTAGGGTGTGGCAGCTCTGCATGTCCTGCGGGATGCCCAGGCTGTCCTTGATCCCGGTAAAGTCCTCCGTCAGTACCGACTCTACCTCGAACCCGTTCTCTTGCAGGTATGTCACATACCCGAGGCAACATCCTCAGGTTGGGGAGCTATATACGGTGACGAGGGTCGGTGCTAGGGCGCCCTGATCACCTGGAGATGTGTTGGGCGGCGCTGCCGGATCGCTCGCTCCTCCTCCCCCGCAGGCGGCGGCGAGAACGATAAGGGCGACGGCGAGCAGACCACCGAATAGCAGGGTGAAGCCGAAGCGGCCGCGAAATGACAGAACGGGGCCACAACGGAGCGCCATAACAGTACCTCCAGTAAGCAAACGGGCCCGCCCACTCATTCCTATTGTAGCATCCCGGCGGCCGTTGAACGGCGCCTCTAGTAGGGTGAATCCTCATGTTCGCGTCGCTGTCGGGATACTTACGACGTTTCGCCCCGTTATAATAAGCAGGATGCTCGAACTGAAGGTCGACGGCTTCTCGGGGCCGCTCGATCTCCTTCTGGACCTCATCGAGCGGGAGCAGCTCGACATAACCGCACTCTCGCTGGCTCAGGTCGCCGATCAGTACTGGCAGCACGTGGAGACCCGGGAGGGACTGGAGCCGGACGCCCTGGCCGACTTCATCCTCATCGGCGCCAAGCTGATGTACATCAAGTCGTGCGCCCTCCTGCCGTCTGCCTCGCCGCCTCTGGAGGAGCGGCCGCGGGAAGAGGGCGATGCCGCCGATCTGACGCGGATGGTTGAGGAGTACAAACGCTACCGGGACGCGGCCGGGATTCTGAGCGAGCTGGAGGAGAAGGGGCAGCGCACCTATACGCGCCTGGCCCCCGGCAAAGACATCTCGCTACCGCCCGGCCTGCAGGGGGTGACGGTGGACACCCTCATGGAGGCGGTCCGCGAGGCGCTGGCCCGAAAACCGCCCGAGCCCGAGGAGGCGGTCCTCGAGATTGAGTCGGTCACGGTCGACCGGAAGATGGGAGAGCTGTCCCTGGCCCTGGAGCGGTCGCGCGGCCGGGTGTCGTTCCGGCCCATGCTCGCCGCCTGCGACACGCGCACGGAGATCGTGGTGCTGTTTCTGGCCGTGCTGGAGATGATCAAGGCCGGCCGCCTGTGGGCGGAGCAGGAAAGCCCGTTCGGCGAAATCACGCTGGTGGAGGCGGCTGCGGAGCCCGCCTAGGCAAGAGAACTGCGGGTGGAACCGCGAAGCTCGTCTCTGAGTGGGTTCCTGTCATCTAGCGGCGACCCCTCCTGAGGCGGGCAGGCTTCAGGTCGCCGGGCGGGTGGGGCGGATCGTGGGCGACATGCCCCAGCCCTACCTGCCGGTAGGCTGCGTTTACGCTAGGTTGGTGCGCGCCCAATTCCGGGTACCGGCCCGCTCATGGTTCGACAGCCTGCCCGGCCAGGGGCTCACCACGAGCGGATCATAACCGCTCCCCATGAGCGGATCATAACCGCTCACCCTGATCCGCCTCAGGCGGAGAAGGGGCCGCCCCGGAGCCCGCCTAGCAGCGGTCCGCGCGGTTCCAACGTCTCTGGATTCTCGGTGGGACAGGCTTCAGCCTGTCGTCTGACCCCTCCGCGCCCACTGGCGACCGCGCCGCTGTTTCCCGTACACTAACTCTCGCCATGAGCGCCGTGATGTCTAAACGGGAACGAACGTTCGCTGCACTCCGCGGGGATGAGGTGGACCGGGTGCCGGTCTCCGCCTGGTGGCACGATTTCCCCCGCGAGTGGTCGCCGGAGGGGCTGGCGGAGGCTACCCTGGAGGCCTACCGCCGCTACGACTGGGACTTCGTGAAGGTTAACCCCCGCGCCTGTTACTACGGCGAGGACTGGGGCGCCCACTACCAGCGGTCGGACCAGCCCCAGCAGCAACCGAAGCTCGTCGAGCCGGGCGTGAGCTCGCCGGAGGACCTGCGCCGCGTCCGGCCGCTGGACGTCGCGGAGGGCGCCTACGGGGAGCAGCTCGCCGCCCTCTCCATCATCGCCGGGGAGCTGGCCGCAGAGGCGCCCTTCTTGCAGACGGTGTTCTCGCCTCTAGCGGCCATGAGCCGCATTACCGGCTCCACGAAATACGTGCAGAAGCTCATGCGGGAGGCCCCGGATGACTTGCTGGCCGCCCTGGAGGCGGTCGCCGAGACGCTGGCCGGATACAGCGCCGCCTGCCTGCAGCGCGGGGCGTCCGGCATCTTCTTTGCCACCGTCGAGTGGGGCAGCCGGGACAACATCTCCGCGGATGACTACGACCGCTTCGCGCGGCCCTTCGACCTGGAGGTGCTGGGGGCGGCGCAAGGGGCGCCGTTCAACGTCTTCCACGTTTGCCGCGACAACAACCACCTACAGAGCCTCCTGGACTACCCGGTGCACGCGTTCCAGTGGGCCTCTCGCTCGCCCAGCAACCCGTCTCTATCCGACATCGTGTCGAAGACGGACAAGGCGCTGATGGGCGGGGTCAACCAGCAGGCGACGATCCTGAAGGGCTCACCCGCCGATGTCGCCGCAGAGGCCGGGGACGCGATTCGTGAGGTCGGCGGGCGGCGCTTTCTCCTGGCCCCCGAGTGCTCAATAGATCCCCCGACACCGGAGGCCAACCTGCGCGCCATGGTTGAGGCGGCGCGGGGATGAGCGTCATTCTCGCCCGCGAGGAGCTGGCCCGCATCGCGCCCGGACGTGATGCCGCTGTCACGATCGGCAAGTTCGACGGGGTCCACCGCGGGCACCAGCACCTGATCGCCCGCTTGAACGAGCGGGCTCGAGCGGAGGGGCTGGCCTCGGTGGTCATCGTGCTGTACCCGAACCCGTCGACCGTGCTCAGGCCGGGCAGCGCCGTCACCTACGTCACCAGCCTGGAGGAGCGGCTGGACCTCCTCCGCCGCCTGGGGCCGGACAGCGTCGGCATCCTCCCATTCACTTCGGAGATGGCACAGCTCTCGGCCCGCGATTTCGTCTCGCTGGTCGCCCAGGAGCTGAGCATGCGCCTCCTCTACGTGGGCCCGGACTTCGCTCTGGGGCGCAACCGGGAGGGTAGCGTGGGCGCGCTGCGCAGGATCGGCGCCGACCTGGGTTTCAGGGTGGAGACGGCCGAGCTCCTGGCCCAGGACGGCGAGAAGGTGGGTTCCTCTGCCGTGCGTCAGGCCCTGGCCGTCGGTGATGTGGAGGAGGCGGCCCGTCTGCTGGGCAGGCCGTTCTCGTTGCAGGGCCCGGTGGTGGCGGGCGCGCACCGCGGAGTTAGCCTGGGCTTCCCTACCGCCAACATCGCCATCGGCCGGGATCGCGCCCTCCCCGCCTTCGGTGTCTACGTCAGCCGCGCATTCGTTCGCGAGAACCAGCACCAGTCGTGCACCAACATCGGCGTCCGCCCCACGTTCGACGCGGAGCCGCGGCCCACGGTGGAGGCGTTCATTCTCGACTTTGAGGACGACATCTACGGCCAGGAGGTCCGCATCGACCTCCTCCATCGACTGCGCGACGAGCTTCGGTTCGACTCCGTGGAAGAACTGGTGGCCGAGATGAGGCGCGACATCGCCACCACCCGCGAGTACTTCGCGCGGCAGGAGGGCGACGGTGCTACGTAGCGGCAGGGCTTCCCTGGCCGGGCAGGCAGCACTGCCCCGCCCGGCAGACCTGAAGGTCTGCAGCTACAATGCGCGAAGGGAAAGCCACTGTGGCTAGCAGAGCGCGCATCCCAGACGACGAGACGCTGCGCCGGATCACCACCCGCGCCGTGGCGGAGATCGTCCCCCATCAGGAGTTCGAGGACGCCCTGCGCTCCGGCCGGACTCTCCGTCTCAAGATGGGGTTCGACCCCACCAAGCCGGTGATCACCCTGGGCTGGGCCGTAGGCCTGCGCAAGCTGCGCCAGCTCCAGGACCTCGGCCACACGGTGGTCGTCATCATCGGCGACTGGACGGCGCGCATCGGCGACCCATCCGGCGCGTCCCAGACGCGACCGATGCTCACCGCCGAGGAGGTGCAGGCCAACTCGGAGGCGATCCTGCGCCAGTTCTACAAGGTCCTGGACGAGTCTCGCACTGAGATCCGCCGCCAGTCCGAGTGGTTCGATGGGTTCAGCCTGACCGATGTCGTGCGGCTAGCCGCCCGCTTCACCGTGGCCCAGGTGCTGCAGCGGGACGACTTCGCTCAGCGCTACGCCGGCCACAAGCCCATCGGCCTGCACGAACTGCTGTACCCCTTGCTGCAGGCCTACGACTCCGTGGCGGTAGAGGCGGACGTGGAGTTCGGCGGCACGGACCAGAAGTTCAACAACCTGATGGGCCGCGAGCTGCAGCGGATGCTGGGCCAGAGGGCGGGCCCGGCGGGCGACGGTCAGGCGGTGTTCCTGGTGCCGCTGCTGGTGGGACTGGACGGCCAGCAGAAGATGAGCCAGTCCCTGGGCAACTACATCGCCATCGACGACCCGCCCCACGAGATGTACGGCAAGCTGATGTCCATCCCGGACGCGCTGATGATCGACTACTTCGAGCTCCTCACCGACGTGCCGGACGAGGAACTGGCCTACATTCGCAGGTCGCTGGAAGAGCGAACGGTGAACCCGATGGAGCACAAGATGCGCCTGGCCCGCGAAATTGTGACGCAGTTCCACAGCCGGGAGGCGGCGCGGGAAGCGGAGGAGGGGTTCGTGCGCACCTTCCGCAAGCGGGAGACGCCGGAGGAAACGGTTCGCGAAGTCATGATCCCTCCTGCTCTAATGGAAGCGGGAGAGGCCATGCCTGACGTGCTCCCCAACCTGTTAAAGACTTGGGGCGTCGTCCCGAGCGTAAGCGAAGGACGGAGGCTTCTCCGCCAGGGCGCTGTTGAGATCAATGGCGAGAAGGTCGGGGCTAAGACCCTCGTCAAGCTCCGGAGCGGCGCTACCATCCGCGTCGGCAAGCACCGCTTCCTGCGCATCGTGGACCTGCCTGCCGGCAGGCACGGCGCGGACAAACAGCCACGGTCGCAGTAGCTGCAGGCGTTCAGGCCTGCCCCGTGGGTGGGGGGCGCGGCTGGGGCTGGATACGCGGCACCCCAGGCTGAAGCCTGGGGCATCAGAAGTTGAGCGATGCCGCCGCCTTCAGGCTGCGGTTCTGGAACCCCCAGTCCGCAACGTCATCAAGAAATTCGCGAATTTCCTTGTATAACACGGCTCCCGTCCACTAACATTAGGCGCGATATGCCTGCCCACCCGGGTGAACCGCCTGAGGAGCTCCTCGCCGCTGTCCAGGACCAGGCCGAGGCCCGCGTCCGCGCTGACATCCAGGGCTACGCCAAGTACCTCACGCCGGAGGCGGTCGATAGCCTGCGAGCCTCCTTCCCCGGCCTGCCGCCTCGCGTCGCCGCCCACGGGATCGAGAAGCACGAGCCGCGAGGCGCCGACCACGTTTTCGACATCCGATACTCCGCCCGCGACGAATCGTTCGTCGTCCGTAGCCGCTGGCGCAAGCAGGATGATGGATGGATGGTGGTTCACGCGGAGCGCATTTGGGCTGAGGGCGACAGGCGACCCGGGTTCGTCTCGCGCCTCGCGGCGAGGCTTCTGCGAGGCCGCCGGTCGCGTCGCTAGCACGCACGCACGACAGGCCGTTGACAGCACCTCGCCTCGTCCGTATATTCGCAGGCGAGCCCAGCGCCAGGAGGAGGAGCCATGACTCCGGACCCCGCCGTCGATGACATCGTCCACCGCCACGCCAAAGCCATCGTCAGCATGGACATCGGCCAGATCATGAACGACCTGATGCCGGAGGCGATGATGAAGCTCCAGCAGGAGGCGGGAGGCGGCACCGCCCTGCAGATCAACGATTACGAAGTGCTAGGAAGCAGCCAGGACGGGGACGACTACCTGTACGACGTGAAATACATCGGCCCGGAGTCGTTCACCGTCCGCGCTCGCTGGTCGCGCGTGGGCTCCGAGTGGAAGATTGTGGACGCCGACATCACCGCCCGCGAATAGGTCCGGCCTCACCGGAGAGGAGTGTCATTCTGAGCGGCTACAAGGCTCGCATCCCGTGATGCCGGGGGCCGCGAAGGCGTCAGTCCGCCTCGGGCGGGAATCTGGGGAGTGGGCGTGGCGGTGGGTCAGTGCGCCTGCGTTGCCTTCCAGACTGCAAACGCCAGATCCTTCGCCCTCCGCCCCACTTCGCTCCGCCCACCTCTCGGCTCAGGATGACAAACATTCGGGATGCTGAGCCCAAGCCTGCCGCTCTCCCCCTACGCCTTCGCCGCTTCGCGCTCTTGCTCGGCGGCCCTCCTACCGCTCGTCCTGAGCCCGTCGAAGGAGGAGCGGCGGCGTCAACGTGTCCCTACGCCTTCGCCGCTTCGCGCTCTTGCTCGGCGGCCTCGATCACCTTCTGCGCCGCGTGCGCTGGCACCTCCTCGTAGTGCGAGAACGAGATCGTGAAGTGGCCGCGGCCCTGGGTCATCGACCGCAGGTCGGCCGAGTAGTGCTGCACCTCCGCCAGGGGCGCCTGAGCCTCAACGGTGGTCAGCGTCCCCATCGGCGTCATCCCCAGCACCCGGGCGCGCTTGCCGTTGAGGTCGCTAATGATGTCTCCGGTGTTTGACTCGGGGACGGTGATTTTCATGTCCATGATGGGCTCCAGGAGCACCGGCTGGGCGTCCTGAGCGCCTTTCTTCACCGCCATGGAGGCGGCGATCTTGAAGGCGATGTCCGAGGAGTCCACCGGGTGCTCCTTGCCGTCGTACAGCGTCACCTTCATGTCCACCATCGGGTAGCGGGCCACTACCCCCTCTTGCATCGCTTCCACCACTCCCTTCTCCACAGACCCGACGTACTGCTTGGGGACGACCCCGCCCACAGTCTTGTTCTCGAACTCGTGTCCCGCTCCCCTTCGCAGCGGCTCCACTGATACAGCCACCCGCGCGAACTGGCCGTGGCCGCCCGTCTGCTTCTTATGCGTGTACTCCGCCTGCGCCGAGCCCTGGATCGTTTCCCGGTAAGCAACTCGGGGCAGGGTCATCCCAAGGTCGACGCTGAACTTGCGACGTATCTTCTCCAGGGCCACTTCCACGTGGGAATCGCCCAGGCCGGAGAGGATTGTCTCGCCGGTGTCAGCGCTGCGCTCCAGGCGCAGGCTGGGGTCCTCCTCCGCTATTCGCTGCAAGGCGCTGCCCATCTTGTCGAAGTCGGCCTTGGTCTTGGGGCTGATAGCGGCGCTGAAGGCTGTGGCGGGGAACGATATGGGCGGCAGGTTGACCGGCTTATCTTTAGTGCAGAGCGTATCGCCGGTCTGGGTCGCGGTGAGCTTAGCCACCGCGCCTATATCGCCCGCTGTCACCTGCGACACCTGCTCCTGGCTCTTGCCGCATATGTGATATACCGGCCCGATGCGCTCCGCCGCCTGGCGGCCGGCGTTCCAGACCTGCGAATCGGCCTTGAACGCACCGGAGAAGACACGGAAGTAGGTCAAACGGCCTACGTAGGGGTCGGCCGCGGTCTTGAACACCAGCGCTACCAAGGGGCCCGAGGAGTCCGCCTTGAGGGCATCCCCGTCCGTCTTCACCGGCAGGTCCGCCGGTGAAGGGAACATCGACTCAATCGCCCCCAGGAGCGCGTGCACGCCGAACACCCGGGTGGCGGAGCCGGTGAGTACGGGGACGATGTCGCCGGCGATGATGCCGGCGCGAATGCCGCCGGCCAGCTCCTCCTCGGTGAGCTCATCTCCACCCAGATATTTCTCGATCAGGGCGTCGTCCGATTCCGCCGCCGCCTCGATGAGCTTCTCGCGATGCGCGTTCGCCTCGTCGGCCAGCTCCGGCGGCACGTCCTGCTGCTCACCTTTTTCGCCCACGTAGGCTTTCATCGTGAGCAGGTCGACGACGCCCTTGAGCGCCTGTTCGGAGCCGATGGGTATCTGTAGGGGAACGCACTTCTGGCCCCAGATGGACCGCAACTGCTCTAGCGTGCCGTTGAAGTCGGCGTTCTCCCGGTCCATGCGGTTGATGAACACAGCCCGCGGCAGGGAAATCTCATCGACGAACTGCCAGGCGAACTCCGTGCCCACCTGCACCCCTGAGGCGCCGCACACCACGATAAGAGCTATGTCGGCGGCGCGCAGGGCGCACTTGACCTCGCCCATGAAGTCCGCGTAGCCTGGGGCGTCCACGACGTTAACCTTGTGCCCGTTCCACTCGCAGGGCACTACCGATAGGTTGACGCTGAATGCGCGCTTCTGCTCGTCGGGGTCCCAGTCGGAGACGGTGGTCCCGTCTTCCACCTTCCCCAGGCGCGTGGCCGCCCCGGTCGCGAACAGCATCGCCTCGGCCAGCGAGGTCTTGCCCGTGCTGCCGTGACCGATTACGGCGACGTTACGGATCTTCTCCGGTGGGTACTCTTTCATTTGGGGCTACCTCGATTTGGGACTGGGGTCAAGTGCGATTCTATCCTACCGCCCGAAGAGGTCGCAAGGAAGGCGTTGCGGACTGACAGGTAACGCCGCCCGCGATGTATCCTTTTCGCCGTGCGAGGGTACTAATGGACAGTGACATGCTACTGACCGAGCCGGGCACCGACGACACGTCCCTCATCGCCGCCTACCGCAGCGGCGATGACGAGGCCCTGACCGCGCTCATCCAGCGGCACCAGGCCTCCGTGTACCGGCTGGCGGTGGGCGTGCTCGCCTCGCACGAGGAGGCGGAGGACGCCGCGCAGGAGGCGCTCATCGGGATGCTGGGCGCCCTCCACCGGTTTCGCGGCGAAAGCCGGTTCTCTACCTGGCTCTACCGCCTGACCCTGAACACCTGCCTCAAGCGCCGCCGCGGCCTGGGCCGCGCGCCGGCGGTCTATGTAGAGGAGACGCAGTCAATCCCCGGCGGCGCCGCCGCGCAGCCGGACGTGCAGGCCGGCCGCCGCTGGGCTCAACACCAGGTGGCCCGCTTCCTGGCCGCCCTCCCGGACCACTACCGGATGCCCGTCGTACTCGCCGACTGCGTGAACCTGAGGGCGCCGGAGATCGCGGAGCTGATGGAGATATCGCTGCCCGCGGTCAAGGCGCGCATCCTTCGCGGACGCCAGCGGCTGCGGGAGGAGATCGAACGCTACTGCCGGGAAGCCGGCCTGAGCGGATGGAGGGAGCTGGTGAGCGAGCTATGAGTACCTTGACGTGCGAGCAAGCCCTGACCCTGATAACGGAGGCCCGCGAGCTTCGGGCGGGGGACTCCACGGCGCTGACCCGGCACCTCGCTGGCTGCGACGAGTGCCGGATGGGCGCCCTGAGCTGCGCCGAGGCGGTGTCGCTCATGG
>MGNZ01000073.1:0-3546 GCA_001795235.1 Chloroflexi bacterium RBG_16_64_32
TTGGCACCCCCTACTCGGTGGCGGAACCCCAGGTAGCCGCACCCACGGCCGCCGAAGGGGAAGAGGAAGCCCCGGACCAGTTCGTGCTGACCGTGACGCTGCTCCAGAACGTGAAGGTGCTCGGCCTGGCCCAGACCCTCACGCCGACTTCCGGCGGCGGCACCGTCGCCGAAGAGCTGGAGGAGACCGACACGGAGCCGGGGGCCGCCACAGCGACTCTCCAACTCGTCCCCGGCCAAGCACAGATGATAACGACCGCCGACGAGCACGGGGTCCTGCGCATGGACGTGCGCGCCCCCGGTGACGCGGAGATCGTCGAAGTCCAGCCCACGCTCGTCGTGGTGAAGTAGGTGCGGCGGAGGGGATCACAGGGGTAAGAGAGGAAGGTACTCCAGATGGCAGGCAACCCACGCATCCTGGTGGTGGACCAGGACTTCGAGACCAGGGCGGAGATTCAGAAGGGGCTGGTCCGTGCCCAGTTCATCGTCATGGGCGGCGTGGGCTACGGGGCGGAGGCCCTGTCCCTGGCGTCCGAGTTGAAGCCGAACGTGGTGCTGGTGGGGGTGGAAGACCCGCCCAGCCGGGCCCTCCAGACCATCGAATCGATGTCCGAGCTCTTGCCGGACTCGCCTATCATCGCCTACTCGTCGCTGACCGACTCCGAATCCGCGCGGAAGGCCGTAGTGGCCGGCGCGCGGGACTACCTCACGAAACCGCTGAAGATGAATGAGGTGGTGAAGGCGGTGCAGATGGCCCTTTCCCAGCACGAGCGCCGGCGCGCCCTCCTGGCGGGGGACAGCGATACCAGCCCGAAGAGCGCCGGCATGATCATCACCATCTTCGGGGCCAAGGGCGGCATCGGCAAGACGACCACGGCGATCAACCTGGCCTCGGCATTCGTGGCCATCAACGCCGGCAGCGCCGTAGTCGTTGACATGGACACAGTGTTCGGGGACGTCGCCATGATGATGGACGTTCCCGTTGAGGCGAGCCTGGTGGACGCAGCCGACAAGGTCGACGAGATGGACCGGGAATCGATCGGGAGCTGCCTCGGCCGCCATTCCAGCGGCGTGAGGGTGCTGCCCGCTCCCTTCGAGCCGACGGACTGGCGGAACGTGAGTCCAGACGGGGTGGAGAAGGTGCTCACGCTCCTGGCCCAGACCCACGACTTCGTGATCCTGGACTGCCCGGCCACGTTTACAGACCTGGTAGCTGTGGCCCTGGATAGGGCCAACGTGGTGCTGCTGCTCACCAGTCTGGATATCACCAGCATAAAGGACACTACCACAGCACTGAAGCTGCTCAGTAACGGCATGAACAACGAAGAGAAGATCAAGCTGGTCATCAACCGCCCCACCAACGTCAACTCCGTGGGAGAAGACGACGTGAGCAAGGTGCTGCGGCGGGAGGTGGTCTGGTCCGTCCCGCACGACGCGGAGATCTCCGCCAGTCTCCAGTTGGGCACGCCGGTGGTGATAGACCGGCCCCTGTCTGCAGTCTCTGAGACGATCCGGGAGATGGCGGCTATGCTGGCCGGCGTTGAAGTCACCCACGGCGGTAACGGGCGCGACACTGGGCCGGCGGAAACCGGCATACTTTCGCGGCTATTCAAGCGCGAGTGAGCACATAGGGGAGGATGACAAGTCATGACGAAGTGGCAGGATAAGTTCAAGGACGCCACCGGCCCGAGCGGCGGGAACGGGCGGCGCTACAACCAGGATGGCCTGAGCGAGGCCCAGTGGGAGATCGTATTCGCGGTTCACCAGCGCCTCATCGACGAGATGGACGCGTCCGCCATCGAGAAGCTGCCTCCCAATGAGTCCCGAGACATTGTGGAGAAGGCCGCCCGCGCCATCATCCGCGAGGTCGCCCCTGGCGTTGTGGGCGTGGACCGCGACCTGTTCGTCTCTCACGTGGCCGATGAGGTGCTGGGCCTGGGGCCAATCGAGGGAATGATCGTCGACCCATCGATATCAGAGGTGATGGTCAACGCTCCGGATAACGTCTACTACGAGCGGGACGGCGTTCTGTACCTGAGCAACGCCCGCTTCCGGGACGAGCGGCACATCGTGCGGATCGGCGAGCGCATACTTTCGCCCCTAGGCAGGCGCGTCGATGAGTCCTCGCCCTACGTGGACGCCCGTCTGGCGGACGGTTCCCGTGTGAACATCATCATCCCGCCGGTGGCCCCCAAGAGCCCCACGATCACCATCCGCAAGTTCCGCACCGACAAGTACACGATGGGAGACCTGATGGCCGGCGGCACGGTGACGCCGGAGCTATCGGAATTCCTGAACGCCTGCGTAAAGGGCCGCTTGAACACCGTTATCTCAGGCGGCACGGGCACCGGCAAGACCACCCTCCTCAACGCGATGTCGGCCTACCTTCCGGCGACGGAGCGCATCGTCACCATCGAGGACCCGGCGGAGCTGCGGCTGCAACAGCCGCACGTCGTCTCCCTGGAAGCGCGGCCGCCGAACCTGGAGGGTAAGCACGAAGTGACGCAGCGGGACCTGGTGAGAAATACACTGCGCATGCGTCCGGACCGGATCATCGTTGGTGAGGTACGCGGCTCCGAGGCGTTCGACATGATGCAGGCCATGAATACAGGCCACGAGGGATCGATGACGACCGTGCACGCCAACTCAGCGCGCGATGCTCTCATGCGCGTGGAGAACATGATCCTGATGGCAGGGTTCGACCTGCCGGTGCGGGCCATTCGCGAGCAGATGGCCTCGGCCCTCCACATCGTCGTCCACCTGGCCCGATTTGTGGACGGCTCCCGCAAAGTGATAGGGGTTAGCGAGATTTCGGGCATGGAAGGTCAGATAGTGACCATGCAGGACCTCTTCCGCTTCCGCCACGAGGGAGTGGACGCTGAGGGCCGTGTGCGCGGTCAGATTATGCCAACGGGCATCCAGCCACGCTTCTTGGAGCGGCTGACCGAGATGGGGGTCACTTTCGCCAGCGATCTGTTCTCGCAGGTAAGGGGGTAGGCTATGGGACTGGCACTTGGAGCTTCCGCAGCCGCGTTTCTCGGCGTCCTTCTTATCATCGTCGGGTTCTTCCAGGCGCGGGGAGGCAAGACCACGACGCAACGCCGACTGGACATGCTTGAGTCGTACTCCGCCCCGCGGCAAGAGGGTTCCGTCCCGCTTGCGCTTCGCGAACAGGGAAGCGCCTGGGCCGAGCGCACACGCAAGCAACTGGAGCGCGCCGGGCTGGCTCTCAAGCTCCACGAATACGTGGCGGTGCGGGTGCTGACAGCCCTACTGGCGCTCGTCGTGGTCCTTGCCCTGGGCAATGCAAGCGCCGCGGCTCTCCTGCTCGGTATCGTGGCCGCAGCGATTGGCTACATGCTGCCGGCCTTCTACGTGCGCACGCGGATCAACCGGCAGTTGCAGAAGTTTAACGATCAGTTGGAAGAGATGCTCTCCATGGTGTCCAACTCGCTGCGGGCCGGTTTCGGCCTGCTGCAGGCGTTCGAGCTGGCCGATGAGCAGCTCCAGCCGCCGATGTCCACGGAGCTGAATCGCCTCCTGCGCG
>MGNZ01000073.1:3584-10840 GCA_001795235.1 Chloroflexi bacterium RBG_16_64_32
AGGAGGCCCTGGAAAACCTGAGCCAGCGTGTTGGCAGCTACGACCTGGATGTGGTTATCACGGCCATCCTAATCCAGCGCTCCGTCGGCTCTAACCTTTCCGAAGTCCTGGACAAGGTGGCGCACACGATACGTGAGCGCGTGCGCATCAAGGGTGAGATCAACACGTTGACGGCCCAGAAGAAGCTGTCCGGCTGGGTAATCGGCCTGATGCCGGCGGCATTCGTGCTGATGATGGTGGCCGTCAACTTCGACTACATGTCGATTCTGTTCACCGATCCATTGGGGCGGCTCCTGCTGGTGCTAGCCGTCGTGCTGGACTTCATCGGCATCATGATGATCAGACGTATCGTCACTGTGGACATCTAGGAGGTGGAGTGATGGCACTGGCAACGATTGCGGCGTTTACCGCGTTCCTGGGCGTCCTCATGATCGTGATGTCGCTGGCCGGCGGCCGGCGGGAGAACCCGGTACTGGCACGAGTCCGGAACCTGGCTGCGCACATGCCGGAGGAGAGCGTGGACCTGACTCTCCCCTTCTCGCAGAGAGTCATATGGCCGATCTTTGAGGGCATCGGCAAAGGCTTCGCAAAGCTGCTGCCGACGACCTTCGTGGCACGCATACGTCACTTACTGGTTTTGGCGGGGCACCCATTTTCCGTTACCGGTTTCCTGTTCCTCATGGCCGTCACCGGCGCGGCCGTCCCCGGCCTCTTCCTGGCGCTGTTGCTGCTCGCGGGCGCCGGCTTGGGCGGCGTCCAGCTTGTGGCCCTGATTGCCGTCACCGCCGCGGGCCTCTACGCGCCGTACTTCTGGCTGGCGAGGCGAGTGGGGCGCCGGCAGACCGAGATCCTCAAGAGTCTACCAAACGCGCTGGACCTCCTCACCACGTGCGTGGAGGCGGGCCTGGGTCTGGACTCCGCCTTCGCCAAGGTAGCGGAATCTCTCCCGGGCCCCTTCGGAGACGAACTGGCCCGCGCCCTGCGAGAGATGGCGCTGGGCCAGAGCCGCCGCGACGCCCTCCGCGAGGTGGGGGAGCGCACCGGTATGTCAGAGGTCATCACGTTCGTTGGGTCCATAATCCACGCTGAGAGGACCGGCTCCTCCATTGCAGATGTCCTCCGCGTGCAGGCGGACCAGATGCGCGTACGCCGTCGCCAGCGGGTGGAGCAGATAGCCCAGAAGATCCCCATCTGGATGACTTTTCCCCTCGTCCTCTTCCTCCTACCGTCACTTTTCATCGCCATTCTCGCGCCGGCGGCGATCCAGGTGCTGGACTCCCTGGCCCGATAGATCACGCGACTTCCTCTACTGCCTGCCGCGAGAGTCGGCCCTGCTACCTCAGGGCCGACTCTCGTTTTGCCCTCCCGTCGGCGCTGACGATATACTAAAGCCAATCTCCGCCGAAATCACAGGAGGAAGCATCTCATGGCAGTCAAGGTAGGCGTCAACGGGTTCGGCCGCATCGGCCGACAGGTGTTCAAGGCCATCCATGATCTCCACGCGGATGCGCTCGAAGTCGTGGCAGTCAACGACCTGACTGATCCCCGGACGAACGCGCACCTGCTCAAGTACGACAGCACCTACGGATCGTTCCCAGGCGAAATCAAGGCAACCGACGATGCCATCACCGTTAACGGCCATTCCATCAGAGTTCTGGCCCAGCGCGACCCGGGCCAAATCCCCTGGCAGGACCTTGGCGTAGAGATAGTGCTGGAGTCTACCGGTCGGTTCACCGCCGCAGAGAAAGCCCGCGCCCACATCGACGGCGGCGGCGCCAAGAAGGTGATCATCAGCGCGCCGGCAAAGGGAGCCGATTTCACCGTGGTCCTGGGCGTCAACGACTTGATGTACGATCCAGCCAGCCACAACGTTATCTCCAACGCATCCTGTACCACCAACTGCATCGCGCCGGTGGCCAAGGTCTTGCACGACTCGTTCGTCATCGAAAGAGGGTTCTTGACCACCATCCACGCCTACACCAACGACCAGGTGATCCTGGACACTGTGCACAAAGACCTACGCCGGGCCCGCTCCGCCGGCCTCAACATCATCCCCACCACTACCGGCGCCGCCCGCGCGGTCGCCGTGGTCATTCCGGAGCTGGAGGGTCGCCTTGACGGCATGGCGATGCGCGTCCCCACCGCCACCGTTTCAGTGTGCGACTTTGTGGCCACGCTGGAGAAGTCGGTTACCGTCGATGCCGTCAACGAGGCGTTCCGCGCAGCGGCCTCCGAACCGCTGCGGGGCATCCTGGAGTACTGCGACGAGCCGCTGGTCTCCTCCGACTTCAAAGGCAGTTCCGCCAGCGCCATCTTCGATTCGCTGAGCACTATGGTGCTGGACGGCAACCTGGTGAAGACGATCTCCTGGTACGACAACGAGTGGGGCTACGCCTGCCGGTCGGCCGACCTGTGCGCCTTCCTGGCCAGCAAGGGGTTGTGAGAGAGTCTGCCCCATGGCGATGACGGCGCTGAACGAGAGCCGCGCCCGCAGCCGGCGCGTTCTGACCCTCGCCGTCGCCATCACCGGCACTATTCTACTGGCCGAGTTGGTGGGTGGAATTCTCACCAACAGCCTGGCCCTCATGTCCGACGCCGGCCACATGGCCTCTGACCTGGGTGCGTTGGGCCTCAGCCTAGGCGCTCTGTGGCTGGCGACCCGTCCGGCCAGCCAACGCCGCACGTACGGCTTCCACCGGGCAGAAGTGCTGGCGGCGCTGATCAACAGCCTGATCCTGATGGGCATCGCCGGATACGTCTTCTGGGAGGCGTCACGGCGCTTCGGCGATCCTCCCGATGTCCACAGCGGCCCCTTGCTGGCCATCGCCACGATCGGTCTGGCGGCCAACGTAGCGTCCGCCGCCCTTCTCTACCGGAAGCGGAGCGATAGCCTCAACGTGCGCTCCGCGTACCTCCACGTCCTGGGTGACGGGCTCTCATCGGTGGGCGTCATGGCGGCAGGCCTTATCATGCTGGTCACGGGCGCCTTCATCGTCGACCCGATTATCAGCGTGTTCATCGGCGTCCTCATCCTCGCCGGCTCCTTCAGGATCACGTGGGAGACCACACAGGTGCTCCTGGAAGCCGCGCCCCCCGGACTGAGCATCGGCGACATCCAGCGGGCGATGCTGGAGACCGAAGGAGTCACGGGGATACACGACCTCCACGTGTGGACCGTCACCAGCGGCTTCGTATCGCTGAGCGGCCACGTGGAGACGGATCAGGGCCGGGACCAGCACGACATTCTCGTGAACATGAGGCGCCTGCTGGCCCAACGTTTCGGCATTGAGCACGCCACCATTCAGATGGAGAGCACTGCCCTACACGAGGAGCTAGAGGCTTGCTGCGGGGTGGACAGCGAGGAGGGTACCAGTGAGCACGCCGCGTTTCACACTTAAGGTCGGGGCCGCGCCCGCCTCCGCCATTCTGCTGGCCCTAGTCGCCGCCTGTACGGGCGGTCGAGATGAGGGCGATTCCAGTGTCATCACGCCCTCCACCGAGGACTCCCAGGTCACGGCGTTGGTGGTCAACTCGGAGCTGGTGGTAGGCGAGAACCGGTTCATGATCGGCCTCCTCAGCGCCGAGAACGAGGAGATCACCGGCGCCCAGGTCGGGTTCCGCTTCTTCAAGCTGGAGGGTGAGGAACAGGAGCCGCGAGGAGAGGCTGAGGCCACGCCCATAGCCCTGGAGAAGAGTTACACCGAGATCCACGAGGACGGGACGGTGGAGACCCACTCAGCGGGAGAGAGCGGCGTCTACGTGGCCACCGTCCAGTTCGACGAGGCGGGCACATGGGCTGTGGAGATCACGGCCAGCGCGGACGGCACGCCTTACGGCCCGATCGGGACAGCCTTCAGCGTCTTGGACGAGGCCAGTACGATCGCCGTGGGCGCTCCGGCGCCCCGCAGTGAGACGCTTACCCTAGACGACGTGGCCGACGTCGCGGAGATCGACACATCGGACCCGCCCATCCCGGAGATGCACACCATGACCATCGCCGAGGCGGTGACATCCGGCAGACCTTCGGTCATCGTATTCGCCACTCCCGCTTACTGCGTGAGCCGCATCTGCGGCCCCACCAAGGACGTAGTCGATGACCTGTTCCAGCAATACGGGGACCGGGTGAACTTCGTCCACGTGGAGCCGTACGACGTGCCGCGAGTGCGCCGGGGGGAATGCCCCAACCTGGGCGCCTGTGCCGTGTCCGCGGCCGTGGAGTGGGGTCTGCCCTCCGAGCCCTGGGTGTTTCTGGTGGACGCCGATGGGAACGTGGCCGCCAAGTTCGAAGCGGTTGTGACCCTGGACGAACTGAAGCAGGCGCTGGAGTCACTGCTCACGGGCTAGCGGTATGAGCGCAAGACCGGGAATCGGCGACCCCGCACCGCCGTTCTAGCTGATCTCCCACGGGGGCGAGTTTGAATGCCCTGGACCGGACTGGGGCGCCCGGACCTTATGTCACGCGGCCGGCGATTTCGTCATTGACGGACGGGGGATAGTGAGCTTTGCCTACCGAAGCGAGGACCCGTCGGACCGACCGCCGTTAGACCGGCTTCTAAGGGCGGTTCGGGAGGCGGCGGACTGACCCGTAACGACCGCCGAATTTCCTTGACGCCGTTGGCGACGAACCGATACAATCCTATCCGTAACTATGTTCGAAGCGCTTACCGATAAGCTTCAGGGCGCTTTTCGCCGCCTGGGCAGCCACGGCACCATCACCGAGCAGGACCTGGACGAGGCCCTGCGTGAGGTGCGCCTCGCTCTACTGGAGGCGGACGTCAACTTCAAGGTCGTCCGCCAGTTCGTCCAGGGAGTCAAGGAGCGGGCGCTAGGGTCAAAGGTGCTCAGCAGCCTAACGCCCATGCAGCAGATCATCGATGTCGTTAACCAGCAGCTTATGGAGGTGCTGGGGGGCGGCCAGAGCCGCCTGGAGCACGCCAAGTCGGCACCCACCGTGCTTATGCTCGTGGGCCTTAAGGGTTCCGGCAAGACCACCACTACGGCCAAGCTGGCCCTACACCTGCGCCGTCAGGGCGAGAATCCGCTCATGGTCGCCGCTGACCCGGAGCGCGTAGCCGCGGTGGAACAGCTTGTGGCTCTGGGCAAACAGCTAAGCCTCCCGGTTTTCGCGCCGGAAGGAGCGGTCCCACCCACGCAAGTCTGCAAAGCCGCGCTCAAAGAGGCGAAGAGCAGCGGGGCATCTTTTGTCATCGTGGACACGGTAGGCTACGTACAGCTTGACGCTGAAGAGCTCAAAGAGCTGACCGGCCTCAAGAAGGTATTGGACCCAACAGAGGTCCTCCTGGTGGCGGATGCCATGACCGGACAGGAGGCTGTGCATACGGCTGAGGAGTTCCACCGCGCCGTGGGCCTCACGGGACTGATTCTCACCAAGCTGGACGGCGACGCCAGAGGAGGCGCCGCGCTGTCCATCCGCGCCGTGACCGGCGTCCCCGTCAAGTTTGTGGGCGCCGGCGAGAAGGCGGACGCCCTTGAGCCGTTCTACCCGGACCGCTTTGCCTCCCGCATCCTGGGCATGGGCGACCTGCTGACGCTCATAGAGAAAGCGAAGGCGGAACTGACCGACGAGGACGTGGAATCGCTTTCGGAGCGGATGAAGAAGGGCACGCTCACCCTGGAGGACTTTCTTAGCCAGTATCAGCGGGTGCGACGCATGGGTCCGCTACACCAGTTAATCGGCCTGGTGCCCGGCCTCTCCCAGATCAAGGGCCGCCTGAACCTCGACGAGATAGATGACAAATATCTCGGCTTGGTGGAAGCGATAATCTACTCTATGACGCCGGATGAGCGCCGCCATCCCGAGATCATCGATGGCAGCCGCCGCCGCCGCATCGCCACGGGGAGCGGCGCCACTCCTTCCGACGTCAATCGCCTGCTGAAGCAGTACAGAGAAGCAAAGCGTATAATGCAGCAGATAACCACCGGGCGCGGCGCTAAGATCTCGCCGCTGTTCGGTTAGAGCTTGTCCCACAATCCGCACACTGGAGGTGCTTATTGCTTCGAATCCGGCTTTCCAGAGTAGGCAAGCGAAAGCAGCCGTCTTTTCGGCTAGTGGTCGCCGACTCGCACGCGCCGCGCGACGGTGCCTTCATCAAGATAATCGGGCACTACAACCCCCGCACCGATCCTACGACCCTGGTGGTGAAGGAGGACGAAGCCGAGGAATGGCTCCGCCGCGGTGCGCAGCCCTCGGAGACGGCGGCCAAGCTGCTCACCCGGATCGGCGTGATGGAGCGCGCCGGCCTCGCTCCCGTGACGTGGGACCGCAAGACCCCCGTAAAGCCCAAGAAGGCTGAAGAGGAAGCGCCAGTAGCGGCTCCGGCCGCGAAGGCGGAGGCCAAAGCCGAAGCGCCCGCTGAGGATGCGAAGGCGGAGGCCAAAGCCGAGCCCGAGGAGGCGGAGGCCACAGCCGAGGCGCCCGAGGACGAAGCGCCCGCCGAGGATGTGAACGCGGAGGCCGAAGCTGCAGCCGAAGCGCCCGCCGAGGATGCGAACGCGGAGGCCGAGGCCGAAGCCAAATCCGAAGGCGAGTCCTCGGAAGACACCAAAGCCACGGAGTAACCCATGAAAGAGCTGATTGAGTTCATGGCTCGCGCCATCGTCGACTACCCGGACGAGGTGGAGGTGACAGAGGAGGACACGGAGGACCAGATCGTGTTCCACCTCAAGGTGGCGGAATCAGACATGGGTAAGGTAATCGGCAAGCAGGGGCGCATCGCCAACGCTATGCGCACTCTGCTCAAGGTAGCGGCCATCCGCAAGGGCACCAAGGCGTCCCTAGAGATCGGCTAGAGAGAGAGCGGGACACCTGTGGAGGAGGTCCCGCCCGGGCACGTCGCCGTCGGTCGCATAACCACTGCCTGGGGCATGCGCGGTGGCGTCAAGGTATTCCCTCTCGTAGACAAGCGGCAGCGGCTTGCCCCCGGCAGCAGCGTAACCGTTGGCGGCGAACGCCGCGCCATCGAATCCTCCCGCTGGCAGAAGGGGATCGTCTACCTCAAGCTCTCCGGCATCGATGACCGCGAAGCGGCCTCAGCAGTGCGGGGGCTTTTTCTGACCGTGCCGGAGAGCGACCTGGAGACGCTCGCGGAAGGCGTGTACTACCGCTTTCAGCTAGTCGGTCTGGCGGTGCGGAGCACAGCCGGAGCATCGTTGGGAGTTGTAACCGAGATCCTGAGCACCGGCGCCCACGACGTCTACATCGTGCAGGGCGAAAGAGGCGAGATTCTTCTGCCGGC
>MGNZ01000074.1:0-1431 GCA_001795235.1 Chloroflexi bacterium RBG_16_64_32
TACGGCCTCGAGGAGGGGAGCCGGCTAGTCGGTGTCGTCGGCTATCAGCCGCTGCGCGATGTGACCCTGCTGCGCCACCTGTACGTGGAGACGGGCTGCCAGCGACGCGGCGTCGGCTCGGCGTTGCTACGCCACGTCATGGGCCTGACCAACACGCCGCGCCTGCTCGTCGGCATGTGGGCCGACGCTACCTGGGCAATCCGCTTCTACGGCAAGCACGGCTTCTCCCTCCTGTCCGACGGCGATCGCCTCCTGCGCTCCTACTGGTCGATCCCCGACCGCCAGCGTGAGGCGTCAGTGGTTATGGGGCGGGAGGTGTAGCATGACTCTCGCCCTAGCGATTGAAACCCTCGAAGGCGTCGTTTTGGCGGCCGATAGCCGTGTCGCCGTGCGGGAACGCGGGAAAGAAGTGGCCATGGATACGGCAAGTAAGATTTATCAGCTATCAGACCACGTCGTAGTCACAGAATCTGGCGCTGGCGACCTTGCCAAATTCATTATCAGCGCGACCCAAAGGCGCGTCCGCCAAGAAGGTTGGGATGGGGTTACGAACGTTTTTGTGCAAACCCGCCCGTTCATCATTCAGCTGTACGACGACGCGGTTAGCCGGTTGACAGCCGACCAGCGTCCCCACGTAGGGTTCATTTTCGGAGGCATGGACCAAGACGATTCCGCATGGAAACCAAGGATACTCAGCATGTACTCAAGAGAGGGTTTCCGGCCTCTGGAGGCGACTACTGGAATGGACTGCACGGGGGCCGTGTGGATCGCTGAATATCTTTTCGGGCGCTTCTATTCACGGCGGACATCGCTAGAAGAAGCTTGCAAGCTGGCGTCCTTGCTCGTACGTGAAACCGCTTCCCAGTGCGCGGATGTAGGTGGTCCCGTTCAGATGGCAATCGTCACATCAGAGGGCTTCCAACAGGTTGAACCTCCAGAGGTCAGATTGGCGTACAGGTGATGACCCCCAAGTCCCTCACCACCCTGGAATACGACAAGATCATCGCCCGTCCTCCTTCCGCTCACCCTGAGCCCGTCGAAGGGTGAGCGGGGAGAGCATACCGTGAGCTTCTACGTCTACATCCTCCGCTGCTCTGACGGCTCCTTCTACACGGGACACACGGATGAGCTTGAGGCGCGCGTGGCCGCGCATCAGGCGGGTGCCATCACTGGATATACTTACTCTCGCTGGCCCCTGAAGTTGGTATTTCAGCAAGAGTTTCCCTCGCGGGAAGATGCGTTTCTGCGGGAGAGACAGATAAAGGGCTGGTCAAGGCGGAAGAAAGAAGCACTGATCGAGGGCAACTGGACTCGTCTTCAACGGCTTTCTAGGGCTCATGGTTCGACAGGCTCACCATGAGCGGAGTAACACATTCGCTCACCCTCAGTACCTCTGTCCCACTCGTCCTGAGCGCGTGGAAGGACGAACGG
>MGNZ01000074.1:1451-4753 GCA_001795235.1 Chloroflexi bacterium RBG_16_64_32
TAATCACGTGAACCCCAAATCGCTGCACACCCTCGAATACGACAAGATCATCGACCGGTTGGCGAACTACTGCGCCTTCCCCGCCTCCCGCCGCCTCGCCCTCGACCTCCTGCCGTCCTCCGACTACCGCGAGGTGCTGCGCCGACAACGCCTCACCGCCGAGGGCCGCCGCGCCCTGGAGCTCAAGCCCAGCCTCTCCCTGGCGCCCGCCCGCGACGTCGGCGACCTCGTCGGGCAGGCCGCTCGCGGCCATGTCCTGGAGCCTCCGGAGCTCCTGGACGTCCACGCCACCCTAAGCCTGGCCCGGAGCATCCGCAACGCCCTCTCCCGCCTGCGGGTGCACCTCCCCCTCCTGGCGGAGATCGCGGAGGGCATCGAAGACTTCGGCGGGCTGGAAGGCCGGATCGACCGTACCATCAGCCAGCATGCCGAGGTCGTGGACGGCGCCTCGCCCGTCCTCGCCCAGCTCCGCCGCGACGCCCGCCAGGCTCACGACAGGCTTTCCCACCGCCTCCAGCAGATAGTGAGCTCGCGTGCCAACCGGGGCGCCCTCCAGGAGCCGATCGTCACCCTGCGCGACGGCCGCTACGTCGTTCCCGTCAAGGCCGAGTTTCGCTCCCAGCTCCCGGGGATCGTCCACGACATCTCCTCCTCCGGCGCCACTGTCTTCATGGAGCCGCTGGAGGTCGTGGAGATGGGCAACAAGTGGCGCGAGATCCAGCTAGAGGAGAAGCGAGAGGTGCAGCGCATCCTGCGCGACCTCTCGCAGGCGGTGGGCGAACGCGCCGCTGACATCGCAGCCGCCGTCGACCGCCTGGCGGAGATCGACCTGGCGCTCGCCAAGGGCCGTCTGGGCGAGGCCCTACGGGCCAACGAACTCCCCCACGACGGCCTCGACCAGCACTGGCTGGCCCCGACCGGTCGGGGCGGCCTGCGCCTGGACGACGCCCGCCACCCGCTGCTCAGCGGCGACAACCTCCCGCCCGGCCGGCAGGTGGTCCCCATCACCGTGTGGGCGGGCCTCGAAGGCGACGACGGCTTCGCGGCCCTCCTGATCACGGGCCCCAACACCGGGGGCAAGACCGTGGCCCTCAAGACCGTGGGCCTGCTGGCCCTCATGGCCCAGGCCGGCCTGCCGGTGCCCGCCGGGGCCGAATCCCGCCTGCCGGTGTTCGACGGCATCTACGCCGACATCGGCGACGAGCAGTCGATCGAGCAGTCGCTGTCCACCTTCAGCTCTCACATGGGGAACATCATCTACATCCTGGGCGCGGCCGCTCCGCGCTCTCTGGTGCTGCTCGACGAGCTGGGGGCCGGGACCGACCCCGCCGAGGGGGCGGCGCTCGCCAAGGCGATCCTCCAGCACCTGCTCCGGGTCGACTGCCTGACCATCGCCACCACCCACCACGGCGAGCTGAAGGCGTTCGCCCACGCCACGCCCGGCATCGCCAACGCCAGCGTCGAGTTCGACCCGGAGACGCTGTCGCCAACCTACCGCCTGACCATCGGCCTGCCCGGCCAGTCCAACGCCCTCGCCATCGCTGCGCGCCTCGGCATGCCCGACGACGTCCTCGCCGAGGCCCGCGAGGCGATCGACCCCGAGCGCCTGGCCGTCGAGTCCCTCATCGTCGACCTGACGCGCGAGAAAGAGGCGGCCGCGTCCGCCCGCTTCGAGCAGGAGACGGCGGCCGCCCGCGCCCAGCAGGCCGAGCGCCAGATCGGCGAGCGGCTGGCCACTCTGGAGTCCGGCCGCGAGCGCCTCCTGGAGAAGACGCGGCGCGAGATGGAGGAGCAGCTCTCCCGGGCGCGGGCGCGGCTGCACAACTCGCTGCGCGAGCTGGAGCGGGCGTCCCGCCTGCCGGCGCCGGAGCGGTCCGCCGCCGTCGAGGTGGCGCAGCAGGAGATCGAGGCCGTGGAGAAGGCGGTCGAGAAGCTGGAGAAGAGGCGGAAGCGTCGCCGCGGCCCGCTGCCGCCCATCGAGCCCGGCGACCTGCTGTACCTGCGCGACCTCCCCCTCCCGGGCGAGGCGCTCTCAGCGCCGGACGACCAGGGCGAGGTGGAGGTGAAGCTGGGCGCCCTGCGCGCCCGCGTCAGCCTGAAGCAGATAGAGAAAGTGGAGAAGGGGGACACGCGACAGGAGACACGCGACACGGCCCCGCCCCGCCCCCGTGTCTCGGGTCCCGTGTCTCGTGTCTCCCCCGAGCTCGACGTGCGCGGCATGTCTGCGGACGATGCGCTGCTGCTGGTGGAGCAGCGGCTGGACGAGGCGTTCCGCGCCGGGCTGGCGGAGGTGCGCATCGTCCACGGGAAGGGGACGGGTACCCTGCGCCGCGCCGTCCGCGAGATGCTGTCGAAGCACGCCCTGGTGCGCGCCCACGCGTCCGCCCCGCCCCGTGAGGGCGGCGACGGCGTCACGGTGGTGGAGCTGGCCACGTAGGACGTCACAATGGCGGATGACACCCCCCTCACCCCCGGCCCCTCTCCCGTGTGCGGGAGAGGGGTGACCGGCAGGTCGAGGTGAGGGTCCCCACGCGTCCGCCCCGCCCCGTGAGGGCGGCGACGGGGTCACGGTGGTAGAATTGGCGACGTAGCTGTTCACGGCGGGCCCAAGGAATAACGCTCACTACCTGGAGGTGCCCTGGTATGGAGTACTCGACGCTGCTCTTCGAAGTCCGCGACAACGTCGCCACCATCACCCTTAACCGCCCCGACGCCGCCAACGCCATGAACCGCGAACTAACCGGCGAACTCGCGGACGCGGCCCTCCGCTGCGACGTGGATCCCGCCGTCCGCGCCGTCCTCATCACCGGCGGTGGCAAGATGTTCTGCCCCGGCGGCGACGTCAAGGAGTTCGCCGCCCAGGGCGACAACCTCCACGCCTACATCACGGAGATGGCTGCCTTCCTCCACATCGCCGTCTCACGCTTGCGGCGCATGGACCCGCCCGTCATCGCCGCCGTCAACGGCGTCGCCGCCGGCGCCGGCATGAGCCTGGCCATGGCCTGCGACATCGTCCTCGCCGCCGAGTCCGCCCGCTTCACCATGGCCTACACCCGCGTCGGCCTCTCTCCGGACGGCTCCGCCACCTACTTCCTCCCCCGCATCGTCGGCCCCAAGCGCGCCCTCGAGCTCGCCCTGACGAACCGCCTGCTCTCCGCTCAGGAGGCCGCTGATTGGGGCATCGTCGCCCGTGTCGTCCCCGACGACCAGCTCCTCGATGAGGCTCGCCAGCTCGGCGTCCAGCTCGCCGCCGGCCCGACAGCCGCCTTCGGCAAGACCAAGCACCTTCTCGAACGCGCCTG
>MGNZ01000074.1:4765-4865 GCA_001795235.1 Chloroflexi bacterium RBG_16_64_32
CGAGACCCAGATGGAGAGCGAGGGCCGCGGCATCGCGGACGCCGCCAGCACCGCCGAGGCTCGCGAGGGGATCGCTGCGTTTCTGGAGAAGCGCCCGCCG
>MGNZ01000074.1:4940-5760 GCA_001795235.1 Chloroflexi bacterium RBG_16_64_32
GTGCCCCCAATGTGTAGGGGCGAGGCACGCCTCGCCCCCACGTTTTCTTGCCGCCCTGCCTGTCCGCCTCTGGCGGGAGCTTGTCGAAGGGCCTGTCGAAGGGCGAGCGGTAGACCCGCCCCGTGAGGGCGGCGCCGGCGTCACCCTGGTAGAATTGGCGACGTAGCGTCCGGCAGCGGACCGAAGGAGGCGTCTTGTCCATCACCATACGCACAATGACCGACGACGACGTGGACGTCGTCGCCCCCGTCATCGTGCGGGCGTTCAACACCGTCAACGCCCGCTACGGCTATCCGTCCGAGTTCCCTGAGCCGCAGGCCGCCGTGCTCCTCTCGCGGTATTACCTCTCGCAGGACCCCGACGGCTGCCTTGTCGCCCTACGCGACGGCGCCGTGTGCGGCTCCATCTTCGCCCGGCGCCGCGGCGACACCGTCACCGTGGGGCCGGTCACCGTGGACCCCGCCTGCCAAGGGCTAGGCGTCGGCCGCCGCATGATGCAGGCCGTGTTCGACCTCTATCCCGACGCCGCCTCATTTCGCCTCGTCCAGGCCGCCTTCAACAAGGAATCGTACTCCCTCTACTCCCGCACCGGATACGTCGCCGTTGAGCCCCTGCTGCGGCTGGAGCGGCCGCCCGCCCCGCCGCCGGAAGAGGACGATCCCCAAGTCCGCCGGGCGACCGCAGACGAGCTGCAGGCCGTGGCCGGCCTGGACCGGCGGCTCATGGGCGTCGAGCGAGAGCGCGAGCTGGCGACAATCTTCGGTATGGGGAGCGTCCACGTTTACGATGACGGCGCGGGCATGCAGGGATACGTGGCCAC
>MGNZ01000074.1:5845-6130 GCA_001795235.1 Chloroflexi bacterium RBG_16_64_32
CGCGCCATCGGCTCCCGCCCCGTCACCCTCCACCTCCCCACGCGCTTCGCCGCCACCATCGACGAGTGCTACCGGCTGGGATTCCGGCTGTTTGGCCTGGAGACGTTCATGGTCCGCGGCGACCGGCACATGGATAATGCCGCTTATCTGCGCGCCACCTTCCCGGAGACCCACTGATCGGCCATCCCGGTTGGTAGGCGACGGCAGGGAGATGGAGGCATGATCACCGTCCTGGCGGGAGGAGTGGGAGCGGCCCGCTGACCGCTGCGACGTGCGTGAAACATC
>MGNZ01000075.1 GCA_001795235.1 Chloroflexi bacterium RBG_16_64_32
CAGGATCACCTTTTTCAAACCGGAAGTCGCTGATCCAACGTGAAGACGCCCCCTGTCGGCCACCCGCCGACAGGGGGTTCGTCTGTTTGGGCTTCCGCCCAGGAGGTCAAGCCCTATGGCCAAGCTGAGCCGAAGACATTTCCTTGCCCTCTGCGCCGCCACCAATGCCGGCCTCCTCTTGCCGGCGGCCCCGGCTCCTGCGGAGGCGCTCGGCGATTTCCCCCTCCATAAGAAGGTCGGCGAGGCCCTGACTATCTGTCCCTACTGCTCCTGTGGCTGCGGCCTCGTCATCGCCACCGATGAGCATGGCCATATCACCAACACCGAAGGCGACCCAGATCACATCACCAACCGCGGTGCCCTTGACCCCAAGTCGATTTCCGTGACTCAGCTATCCAACAGCCCTCTCCGCCTGAAGAACGTGATGTATCGCGCTGCGGGCTCGGACCAGTGGGAGGAGCAATCGTGGGAGTGGGCCACGGCTGAGATCGCCAAGCGCATTAAGAAGACACGCGACGAAAGCTTCGTCGCTACCGCCGAGGTCAAAGAAAAGGTTGTCACCGTCAATCGCGCTGAGGGCCTGGCTTGTCTGGGGGGCGCCGCCAACAACAGTGAGGATTGCTACCTGTTCTCCAAGCTGGCGCGAGCGCTGGGAGTAGTGTATTTAGAGCACCAGGCCCGCATCTGACACTCGGCTACGGTGGCCGGTCTCGGCCCCACGTTTGGCCGCGGTGCCATGACCAATGACTGGACTGACATCAAGAACTCCGACTGCATCCTGGTCCAGGGCGCCAACCCTGCTGAGAACCATCCAGCGTCCATGGCCTGGGTCAATGAGGCGCGGGACAAGCACGGCGCCAAGCTTATCGTCGTCGACCCCCGCTTCACCCGCACGGCGGCCACCGCCGATCTCTACGTGGCACTGCGCCCAGGCACCGACATCGTCTTCCTCGGTGGCCTGATCAACTACACGCTCCAGAACAGGCTCTACAACGAGGAGTACGTCAAGTACTACACAAACGCCCTCACACTCATTCATCCAGACTTCAAGGGTCCGGCCGACCTCGATGGCCTTTTCTCCGGCTATGATGCCGAGGCGAGGTCGTATGACACCGCGTCGTGGCAGTATCAGAAGGAGCAGAAGACGGTCACGGTCACGCAGAAGGACCCTGTCACCGGCGAAGACGTAACGGTCGAGAAGCAAGTGTCCGTGCCCAAGAAGGCGACAAGCCTCGATGACCCCAACTGCGCCTTCGCTCACCTGAAGAAGCACTTTGCCCGCTTCACGCCGGAACTTGTGGAGCAGGTCTGCGGCACGCCGAAAGAGAAGTTTCTCCAGGTGGCTGAGCTCTACTGCGCCACCGGCGCTCCGGACAAGTCGGGGACCATCATGTACGCCATGGGCCAGACTCAGCACACGGTGGGCACCCAGAACGTGCGCGCTACGGCCATCCTCCAGCTCCTCCTGGGCAACATTGGCATACCGGGCGGGGGCGTCAACGCCCTGCGGGGGGAGTCCAACGTCCAGGGTTCCACCGACATGGCCCTGTTGTTCCACGATCTTCCCGGCTACCTCGGTTCCCCCACTGACAAGCACCCGGACCTCGCTGCCTACCTCGCCAAGTTCGATACGACCAGCTACTGGGTCAACGGGCCGCGCTTCTTTACCACGCTGATGAAGGCGTGGTTCAGCGCGGCGGCGACCAAGGAAAACGACTACGCCTACCACTACATCCCCAAGACCAGCGGCAACTATTCCTGGATCGCCCTGTTTGAGGCGATGTACGCTGGCCAGATCAAGGGGCTGATCTGCATGGGCCAGAACCCGGCCGTGGCGGGGCCTAACGCCCGCCTTGAGCGCAAGGCGCTGCAAAACCTCGACTGGCTGGTGATGATGGACCTGTTCGAGACCGAGACGGCCTCGTTCTGGAAAGGGCCCGGCGTCAACCCCCAGGAGGTCAAGACCGAGGTGTTCCTCCTGCCGGCGGCCGACGCCATGGAGAAGGCGGGCAGCATCGTCAGCAGCGGTCGCCGCAGCCAGTGGCGGCCCGCTGTGGCAGCGGCACTGGGCGACGACAAGGAAGATATCTGGATCCTCACCCGATTGGTGCGCGACCTCAAGGAGGCCTACAAGGATTCGACCGAGGCCAAGGACCGTCCGATTCTCGACCTGGTGTGGAACTACGGGGATGAGCCGGATGTGGAGCTCGTCGCCCGTGAGATCAACGGCTATGCCCTAGAGGACGTGAAGGACGCCAGCGGCAAGGTGCTGGTGGAGAAGGGCAAAGTGATCCCAGGCTTTGCCACCATCGCCAGCGCCGCCGATCCGGGGACCATCGCCTGCGGGAACTGGCTCTTCGGCGGCTACTTCGCCGAGGCGGACGACGGCACAGGCACCATGATGCCGGCGGTGAAGCGGCGCGGGCAGAACGACCCCGGCGGGTACGGCTTCTACCCCAACTGGGGCTTTACCTGGCCGGCCAACCGGCGCATCCTCTACAACCGCGCCTCCGCGAGGCCGGACGGCACGCCCTGGGCGGAGAACAAGAAGGTTATCTGGTGGGACCCCACCGCCGATTCGGGGCAGAAGGATGCCCAGGGCAATCCGATTCTCGGCAAGTGGGTGGGCTACGACGTGCCCGACTTCCCGCCAACCAAGAAGCCGGACGCCAAGGCCGACCCGGCCAAGACCGGCCTGGGCGCCCAAGCCGGTACCGACCCGTTCCTCATGAAGAGCGACGGCAAGGGATGGCTGTTCGCCCCCGCAGGGCTCAATGAGGGGCCGTTCCCCGAGCACTACGAGCCCCTGGAGTCGGCCGTCGTGAACCCGCTTTCCGGCGTCCAGAACAACCCCGTGATCAAGCTGTGGGACACCGACGCCGACAAGGAGATCGGGGACAGGGTGGGCACATCGGACGAATTCCCCATTATCTGCACCACCTATCGATTGTGCGAGCACTGGCAGGCCGGGGCGATGTCCCGCAACCTTCCCTGGCTAGCGGAGTGCCAGCCGGACATGTTCATCGAGATGGGCGAAGAGCTGGCGCAGGAGAAAGGCATCAAGAACGGGGGCCAAGTCATCGTCGCCTCGGCACGGGGGCAGATCAAGGTGGTAGCGCTGGTCACCAAGCGCTGGCGACCATACCAGGTCAACGGCAAGAAGGTGCATCAGGTGGGGATGCCCTGGCACTATGGCTGGCAGGGGCTGGCCACCGGCGACATCGCCAATGATCTGACCCCCCACATCGGCGATGGCAACACGATGATTCCGGAGTACAAGGCATTCCTGGTGGATGTAAGAAAGGCCTAGGGACGGGATGATCCTGACTGTTGCTTTCCCAAGGGATGGTAAGTGTCATGGCTAGAGTGGCGATGCTGTTCGACGCATTCAGATGCACCGGCTGCCGCGGCTGTCAGGTTGCCTGCAAGCAGTGGAACGACCTGCCAGCGGAGGTCACCCACAACACCGGCAGCTATCAGAACCCGCCACGGGTCTCGTCCGACACGTGGCTCCTTATGCAATTCAGAGAGGTCGAAAGGGAGGACGGGGGACTGACCTGGGCCTTCCGTCGGTACGCCTGCATGCACTGCCTGGAGCCAGCCTGCGTCTCGGCGTGCCCGGTCGGGGCCCTCTACAAGACTGAGGAAGGCCCGGTGCTTCATCACAACAACCGCTGCATCGGTTGTCGGTACTGCATGCTGGCTTGTCCTTTTGAGGTCCCGACCTTCCAGTGGGACAAGGGGCTGTTTGAGGGGCCTCAGATCAAGAAGTGCGACTTCTGCGTTGATCGGCTGAGCGCAGGGATGGAGCCAGCATGCGTCCAGACCTGCCCGGCAGGGGCGCTCATGTTCGGGGACCGCGACGAACTGATCGCCGTGGCCGAGGCCAGGATACAGGAACACCCGGAAAGATACGTGAATCACATCTATGGCAAGGATGAGGCAGGAGGCACCTCCCTCCTGTACATCTCCCCTGTTCCCTTCCAGCAACTGGGTATGCCGAAGCTTGGGTCGGCGCCAATTCAGAAAGACGCCGAGGACATCATGCAAAAAGCTACACCCGCGGTCTTGGTGGGCATGCTGGTTGGCCTGAGCGGCCTCTACTGGGTAGTGAAACGCCGACAAGAGATGATGGGCAAGAACGGCGGATCAGGTACGCAAGGAGATAGGGAGGCATAATCATGACCAGAGAGATCGCGCTCCGCCGTCCTCCCATTTCACCCGCTGTCGTCGTGCTGGGAGGGCTGTTCGTCCTGGGCCTGGTGGCGGCAATTATTCGCTACGTAAACGGCCTGGGGGCGATCACCAACCTGAACGACAACACGGCCTGGGGGCTGTGGATCAGCTTCGACCTCCTGTGCGGCGTCGCGCTAGCTTCTGGTGCCTTCATCACGGCGTCAATGGTCCATCTCTTTGGCGGGGAGCGGTTCCGTCCCCTCCTTCGCCCCGCTATTCTTACCGGCTTCCTGGGCTACCTCCTGGTGATCCTGGCCCTTATGGTTGACCTGGGCCGCCCAGACCGCATCTGGCACCTCATCATCTTCTGGAACACTGACTCGGTCATGTTCGAGGTGGGCTGGTGCGTGATGCTGTACACCCTCGTGCTGGCCCTGGAGTTCAGCCCGCTGGTGTTCGAGCGTCTTGGGCTGGTGGCGCCGCGCCGGCTCATCCACGCCCTGATCATCCCGCTTGCCATCGCGGGGGCAACGCTCTCAACCCTGCACCAGTCTTCACTGGGTTCGCTGTTTGTCATCTTGCCCGAAGAACTCCACAAGATTTGGTTCACGCCATTATTGCCGCTGATGTTCTGGTTAACGGCGGTGGCGGTGGGCCCGGCCATGGTGATCCTGGAGTCCACGATCAGCTCCAGAGTTTTCCAGCGAGGACTACACCTAGACCTCCTCGGCGACCTGGCAAAGGTGATCCCCTTTGTCTTGGCGGCGTACATCGCGGTCAAGTTCGGGGATCTCGCCGGCTCGGGGGAGCTGGACCTGCTGGTTGATTGGGACTTGGAGAGCGGCCTCTTCTGGCTGGAGATCATAGGCTTCGTGGCTCTGCCCATGGTGCTATTCTCGCTTCGGGCCGTAAGGGAAAGTAGCGGCTGGCTGCTGTTCAGCGCCCTCCTGGTCATCGGTGGGGTGATCCTCAGCCGCTTTGCCGTGAGCCTGATCGCCCTTGGCCGGCCGGAGTTCGCCGCCTCATACGTGCCGCACCCGCTGGAGTTGGCCGTCACCATCGGCGTCGTGGCGGCAGGCGTGGCTGCCTTCGCCCTGGTGGCGCGCTACCTGCCCCTGTTCGTGGAAGCGGCCCCCAGTACGGCTGCGGAGTAGGTGGGCCACGCCCCACTGACAGGGTATTGAAAGGCGGAGAGGAAGAGCTGGGCCGTGTTGCGGGGGCTGTGGTGGTTGGTTACGCTAAGATCCTGCAAGAGCTACACTCGCAGGCCGACAAGCGGCCCGAGCTAGCCGACACTATCGAACTCCACCGCGAGCTACTTGAGGTCCAGGCCCGCGCTCAGGTCTCGCCGTGCCGCGCGGCCCTGAGTGGCGAGGAGGCCACTGAGCGACTTCAGCAAGGGTCTCCTCTGCTCCCGCTGGAGTCTCTGGCGTTGGATGGCCAGACTCTGGCCGGGCTCTGTGACCAGATAGGCTCCATCGTGGCTGAGAGCAGACCGGAGTTGGCCGAGGGCTTGGGCAGGATTCGTGCTTGGCTGGACGAGAAACGAGAGCAGATCGAGGCCTTGGCCGCGGAGTATCTCCGCGAGGGTCGGGTCCGCGAAGGGGAGGGAGCCGGGCTCGACGCTAACCTCCTCGCCTTCATTTTCAACAACGCGCTGCGTCCCTTGTTGCGAGCCCAGGCGCAGGCGCTTGCTCTTTCGGTCGACGACAGCATGTGGTATCGCGGCCGCTGCCCGATTTGTGGCGGCGAGCCGGACCTGGCTGCCTTGGAACGGGGGAGCGGGCGACGGCGACTCCTCTGCTCGCGCTGTGACAGCGAGTGGACGTTCCACCGAGTAGGCTGCCCGTTCTGCGGCAACGACGATCCTCTTCAACTGGCCTACTACCCGAGCGACGATCAGGTCTACCGCCTCAGCGTTTGCGAACGTTGCCGCCGCTATCTCAAGACCATCGATCTACGCCAGGTTGCTGGAGAACGACTGCTGCCGGCGGAACGCGTCCTGACCGTGGCCATGGACATGGCAGCGCTAGACGCCGGGTATGGAGAAGGGTAAGGGTGGAAAGGCTGCCATGCTCCACGGCTATCACGGCAAGGTCCTGCGGGTAGACCTTTCCTCTCGCAGCTACGAGCTTCAGGAGTTGCCGGAGCGAGCCCTGAAGGATTTCATAGGTGGGGTGGGCCTGGCAACTCGTCTCCTATACGAGCACACTCCGGCGGGGTGCGAACCGCTGTCGCCTGATAACCCTCTCATCTTTGCCACCAGCCCGCTGGTGGACACCCCTGTCACAACGTCTGCCAAGTATGCGGTCGTGGCGAAGTCGCCCTTGACTGGCTTCATCGGCGACTCCCTCTCCGGCAGTCATCTAGCGATAGAGCTCAAGCGAACAGGGGCGGATGCCCTAGTAGTAACGGGAGCTGCCGAGGAACTGACCTGCCTGCTCATCGAGAACGGGCGGGTGCGGTTCCTGCCCGTCGGTCACCTTGCAGGCCGAGGCACCAGCGAGACGGAGGAGGCAGTCCGCCATCAGTTCGGCCACCACCTGCGTGTGGCTGCCATCGGCCCGGCGGGCGAAAACCTCGTGCGCTACGCCACGGTGAGCAACGACGGCCGACATGCTGGCAGGACCGGCAACGGCGCGGTCATGGGAGCGAAGCGGCTGAAGGCCATCGCCGTGGCAGGGAATAAGCATCTCGGTGTGGCCAGGCCGGCCGCGCTGGAGGCGGTGACCCACAGGCTGGCGCAGCGCAGCCTCGGCCCGGCCACCGCTGGGTACCGCCAGCTAGGGACGCCAGCGAACTTACTCCTCCTTCAGCAGCTGGCCGCCCTGCCAAGCCATAACTTCCGCCGATCTACCTTTGATCGAGCGGAACGGGTAAGCGGACAGCAGCTCCGCGAGCGACACCTCGCGGCCGTCTCCAGTTGCGCCTCCTGCTCTATCGGCTGCACCCATCTCTATCGGACCGTGGACGCCGGTTCTCCCGAGGCCAGAGGGAGGGTTGAGTACGAGACGCTGTTTGCCCTAGGTCCCCTCCTGGCCATCGACGATCCAAACATCGTGATCCGCGCGGCTGCACTCTGCGACCAACTGGGCCTGGACACCATCAGCACCGGCGGCACGATTGCCTGGGCGATCGAGTGCTTCGAACGAGGCCTGCTCAACGCTGAGGACATCGATGGGCTGGACCTCAGGTTCGGCGCCGCCGCCGCGCTCCTGCCAACCATCGAGAAGATCGCTCGCAGAGAGGGTGTTGGTGACTTGCTGGCGGAGGGCTGCAAGCGGGCCGCTGCTCGAGTCGGGGGAGGGTCCGACCAGTGGGCGATGCAGGTCAAGGGGCTGGAGATGCCGGGATACGAGCCGAGGAGCCTTAAAACCATGGCTCTTGGGCTGGCGGTTGGCAGCCGAGGGGCCTGCCATAACCGATCCGCTGCCTATCAGGCGGATGTGTCGGAGCTGGTGGATCGGTTCAAGGCGGAGGAAAGCCGTGGCCACCTGGTGTCAGAAGGGGAAGACCAGGAAGCGGTTCTCGACTCCCTGGCTCTGTGCAAGTTCATCCGTGGCTGTTTCGCCGATATCTATGCCGAGACGGCCGATATCTACAATCTGGTTACCGGGTTCGACCTCACGCCTGAAGCCCTGCGTCGGGCCGGCGAGAGGATCGTCAATCTCAAGAAGGCCTTCAACATCCGAGAGGGCTGGAGGCGGGAGGACGACACGCTTCCACCGCGCATCTTGGTCGATCAACTGCCCAGCGGTGTCGCCCAGGGGGTGGGCCTCACCAGGGCGGAGCTGGACCTGATGGTCGCCGCCTACTACCGCGCGCGCGGGTGGACAGCCGAGGGCCTGATCCCGGAGACAAAGCTGCGCGAGTTGGGCCTGTGGGAACTGGTGGGGCCGGATGCGATGGGCCACACCCGCGCGGCGGAGCTAGTTGCGACCGCAGAAGGACCGGCTGAGGACGCCTAGGCTGCTGTTCCAGTGATGGTGGGTAGAGGCGCTGGTAGTTCCTGGAAATCGAACAACACGGGAAAATCAGTTCGGGTGAGTGGCGTCATCATGGCTGGCGGCGTTAGTCGGCGCCTGGGAAAGAACAAGGCGCTGGAGCGCATCGGCGGCAGGGCCCTTATCGAGCGGGTCGTTGACAGGCTTATCCCCGTGACAACTGAGGTGATGGTAGTGGTGGCCCGACCCAAGCAGGCGGAGCCCCTGCCCCTGCCGTCCTCGGTGCGAGTGATAACCGACCGCTACCCCGGTCGCGGGTCGCTTGGGGGCATCTTTACCGGCGTTGACGCTTCCGCCGAGCGCTGGAGCCTGGTCGTCGCCTGCGACATGCCCTTCCTGGACCTCGACCTCCTGCGCCATCTGATGGCGAAAAGCACCAACGCCGATGCAGTGATCCCGCGCCTGAACGGTCAGCCGGAACCCCTTCACGCGCTCTACTCCAAGGCCTGCCTCGGCCCGATGGAACGGATGCTGCGGGCGGGTCAGCTCAAGATCGCCCCCTTGTTCGAGACCGTGAGAGTGCGCTACGTGGACGAGGGAACGATCGACCGCATCGACCCACGCCACCTCAGCTTCTTCAACATTAACACCCAGGCCGAGCTGGAGGAGGCCCTAAGATTGGTGCGGGAGGTTGGCTGATCCCGTGCCACGCTTGATCTGAGCGCTCGCGGCGCTGATAATCTCTTGAATAGGGCCTCACATTTGAGCGAGTAGCTTCAGCCGCGGGTCATGAGGCCGCCAGCGCTCTCGTCCGCGTGCTCCAGGAGGGGCGTAATCTCCTGGGCGGTGGTCATGGCGGAGAGGACACGAGCGGTGTCCGCAGGGGGCAGCGAGCGAAGGACGTCCACTGCTACGTCGTGGCTTGTCTTGTCCAGAACGCGCGCCATGGTGGCCCGGGGCATGCGATCCACCACTTGTTCGCGCACGTCCTCCTCCAGGTAGTCCAGCAACTGCGCCATATTCTCGGTGGAGAGCAGAGAAAGGAACGCCTCGCGCAGCTCCGGGTCGAGCCGCTCGTAGAGGTCGGCGCGATCGGCCGGGTGCACGGAGCCGATGGCCTCTACGGCGTCGTTGACTTCGGCGCCGCGAAGCGCCTGTTCGATCCTCTCCGTCAGTTCGGCGGTTTCTTGCTCGGTAGCCATAGCTCACCTGCGCGGGGTCTCGTCTATTAGAGCACAGGCCCCTACGTGTCACAACGCGACGAGGATGCGTCGGGTTTGCCGCCTTGGAGCGAGCGGTGGCAGGCGCGGGACGGCTGGCGCAGGGGCGGCGCCCTTCGCCCACACCCGCTTGGTAGCAAGCCGCTACGGGCAAGGGGCCTCGGAGCCTGGGCATCGGGGAGCCGCAGGCGCAGCAACGCGGGCTCATAGCCTGTCCCCGTCGCGGCGTCCCGACCGCGAGGGTGGAGGCCGCCTGCGTGGATCGCCCATGCCGTAAACTGGTCGGGGTCACTCCACCGCGGGCCTTCTCCCAGCCTTTCGCAGCCCTTTTCCCGGTCTGGTAGGGTCGGCCGGTTACCCTGCTGCCGCCGCCGGAAACGGAAGGGGAGCCCAAAGGCCTCCGCAATCCGCCAGTCGATGCTGGAGCAGCGGCCTCCAGCTCAACCCCGCCGTATCCCTGCCCCCGGCATGAGCGGACGCCCCAGCGACGCCACTATCGCGGCGGGCATTACCGGCGGCGGCTTCTGACCAAGCACGGTGCCGTCGAGGTGCAGGTGCCGCGGCTGGCCCGGCAAAGGCTGCGCTTCTGCGCCTTTGACCGCTACGAGCGCCGCCGTTGGCGTAAGCACGCGAAGAAGAGGCCGGGGCCTGCGGGCCGCCGTAACGTTACGGCAACATGGCAGACGCGGGATAGGTGTACCGGCCATCTCAGTACCAATGGCCCATAGCAACCTCATCGTGCGGATGTTACGCTCATGGTGGAGGTTGTGACATCTCTCACACACACGCCTTCGACAATCACCTGCCGGTGCGTGGCGTGCCG
>MGNZ01000076.1:0-194 GCA_001795235.1 Chloroflexi bacterium RBG_16_64_32
GAGGGATCAACGACCCTCACGCAGACGCTCGGCGACGCGGCCGCCCAGGAACTTGTCCGCACTCACAACATCATCGTCCGCGAAGCCCTGACGGCACACAGCGGCAGCGAGACCAAGCACACCGGCGACGGGATCATGGCATCGTTCACGTCGGCCAGCAGCGCCCTTCAGGCTGCTGTCGCGATTCAGAAGGC
>MGNZ01000076.1:207-5697 GCA_001795235.1 Chloroflexi bacterium RBG_16_64_32
AACGAGGCCAACTCTGACGCGGCCATCCGCGTGCGCATTGGCCTCAACGCCGGGGAGCCGATAGCGGAGGAGGACGATCTCTTCGGGACAGCGGTCATCGAGGCAGCCCGGATCGCAGCAGCGGCTAAGGGTGGAGAGATACTGGTGTCGAACGTCGTGAGGGAGCTGGCTAAAGGAAAGGACTTCCGGTTCACCGACCGAGGTGAGACGCTGCTCAAGGGCTTCGACGAGCCGGTGCGGCTGTACGAGGTGTGCTGGCGAGAGGACAGGTGATGAAACGGAGGATGGACTAGAGATGGCAGCGGAGAGCGCCCAGCACATCCTCGCCGTTGATCTCGGTACCGGCGGGCCCAAAGTCGCTCTGGCCTCCACGGACGGCGAGATCATCGGCCATGAGTTCGAGAAAACGGACCTGCTGCTCCTCCCCGGCGGCGGCGCGGAGCAGGATCCGGACGACTGGTGGCGGGCCATCGCCACCGCCGCCAAGAGGCTCCTGGGCAGGGGCCTCGTCCCCGCCGACAGCATCGTCGGGATCAGCTTGACGACGCAATGGATGGGCACCGTGGCGGTTGACCGCGACGGCAACCATCTGATGAACGCCATAATCTGGATGGACACGCGCGGCGCGGCGTACGCCAAGCGCATCACGAAAGGCCTCGTCAACGTCGCGGGCTACGGCGCGACTAAGCTGCGGCGTTGGCTGAAGCTGACGGGCGGCGTGCCGTCGCGAACGGGCAAGGACTCCCTCGGCCACATCCTCTTCATCCAGAACGAGCACCCGGACATATACCGGCAGGCGTTCAAGTTCCTCGAGCCGATGGACTACCTGAACATGCGGCTGACCGGGCAGGCCGCCGCCGCCTACGATACGATTACCGGCCACTGGCTCACCGACAACCGCGATCTGTCCAACGTCAGGTACGTTGACGAACTGATCGCGCTTTCGGGCGTCGAGCGGGAGAAGCTGCCGGACCTCAGGCCGACGGGCGCCATACTGGGGCCGATCACCGCCGAGATCGCGCGGGAGTTCGGGTTGCGCGAAGACGTTCAGGTCGTGATGGGCACCCCGGACACGGAGTCGGCGGCCGTCGGCTCGGGCGCCGTTCGGGACTTCGAAGCGCACCTCTATATCGGCACGTCGTCCTGGCTCACGTGCCACGTCCCGTTCAAGAAGACGGATGTCATCAACAGCATGACGTCGCTGCCGTCCGGCATCCCCGGCCGGTACCTGGTCGCCACTGAGCAGGACACCGCGGGCGCCTGTCTGACGCTGCTGAGGGACAACATCTTCTTTCCGGACGACGAGCTCTCCGACGGCGCCGCGCCTGATGACACTATCGAGATATTCAACCGGATGGCGGAGCGCGTCCCGGCCGGCAGCGACAAGCTGATCTTCACGCCCTGGCTCAATGGGGAGCGCACGCCCGTGGAGAACCACCTGATCCGCGGCGGGTTCTTCAATCAGTCGCTCAGCACCACGCGCGCGCACCTCGTTCGGGCGGTGTTTGAGGGAGTCGCCTACAATACGAGGTGGATGCACCAGCATGTGGAGAAGTTCGTAAAGAAGCGCCTTGACGGGATCAACTTCATCGGCGGCGGCGCCAACTCAAGCCTGTGGTGCCAGATCCACGCGGACGTCCTCGACCGAACCATCCGGCAGGTCGAGAACCCCGGCCTGGCCAACGTGCACGGCGCGGCCCTAATCGGCGCGGTCGCCCTCGGGCATATCACGTTTGATGACGTCCCGCAGCGCGTCACAATCACGGGGACCTACGAGCCAAACCCGGACAACAAGAGGATCTACGACGAGCTGTTCGACGAGTTCGTGAACATCTACAAGAACAACAAGCAAGCGTATGCGCGCCTCAACGCGACGGCATAGTACCCGAACGAAGAAGGCCCGGCTCGCCGGCCGCCTCCACCAGAGGGAGAAGACGCCATGACCCAAGATACGGAGACGAATCCGACCGACACTGACGCGGCACCCAGCGCCACGATCAAGTCCTACAGGCAGCGCTTCAAGACCTTCACCGCCATCCCCGCGGTGGGCCGCGACCGGGGCGATGTCCTGGCGGAGATGGAGGAGATGAAGTCGCTGGAGGACCGAGGCTGGGAGGGAGGTCACGCATCGGGCTGTGTCTACCACGGCGACAAAGAGCACGTCGACTTCCTCAACAAGGTCTACGCCATCAACTCCCAGACGAATCCGCTGCACGCCGACCTGTGGCCGAGCGCCGTGAAGTTCGAGTCGGAGATCGTCGCGATGACGGCGAACATGCTCGGCGCGGCAGAGTCGGGCGCAGAGCCCGGCACGCCGGAGGAGATCTGCGGCGTGGTTTCGGCGGGCGGTTCGGAGAGCATTCAGCTCGCCATGAAGACGTACCGCGACTACGCGCGCGACAAGAGGGGCATTACCAGGCCGGAGATGATCGTGCCTACCACGGCACATGCCGCGTTCGACAAGGCGGCGCAGTACTTCGGCATCGAGGGCATCCACATCCCCGTGGGCGACGACTTTCGGGCGGACGTAGCGGCGACGGAGAAGGCGATTACCGATAACACGATCGTTATCGTCGGCTCGGCGCCGCCGTTTCCGCACGGCCTCATCGACCCGATCGAGGAGCTGTCGGAGCTGGCCCGCGCGCGCGGCATCGGCTTCCACACGGATGCCTGTCTCGGCGGGTTCGTGCTGCCGTGGGCCGAGAAGCTGGGCTACGACGTGCCCCCGTTCGACTTCCGGCTGCCGGGCGTGACCTCGATGTCGGCTGATACCCACAAGTTCGGGTACGCCGCCAAGGGCACGTCCGTAGTGCTCTATCGCGGCCATGAGCTCCGCCGGTATCAGTACTTCACGACCACAGAGTGGCCGGGTGGCTTCTACTGCTCGCCGTCGTTCGCGGGCAGCCGGCCGGGCGCGCTGAGCGCGGAGTGCTGGGCGGCCATGGTCACCATCGGCGAGGAAGGCTACCTGGACGCCACACGGCGCATTCTGGAGACCGCGACGAAGATCAAGAAGGGGATCGCTGACATACCGGAGCTCTACGTGATCGGCGACCCTCTGTTCGTCATCGCTTTCGGGGCGACGGAGCTGGACATCTACAAGGTCATGGATGCGATGACGGAAAGGGGCTGGAGCCTGAACGGCCTCTACAAGCCCGCCTGCGTCCACCTGTGCACGACTCTGCGGCATACCCAGCCCGGCGTGGCGGAACGCTTCATCGATGACCTGAAGGCATCCGTCGCGCACGTCAAGGCGAACCCGAGTGCGCAGGGCGGTCAAGCGCCGATGTACGGCATGGCGAACACCATTCCCGATAGGGGCGTGATTGCCGATGCCATGACGAAGTACCTGGACAACCTGTACCGGCTGTCGTAGCGCAGATGGCGCTCCAGATGTAGGTCGGGGTCTTGAGACCCCGCCTTGCGGGGGGCTGAAGACCCCCGCGTACGTCCGCTTGTGCCTCCACGCGGCGCGCCGCACGTTCGGGTCCCGCTACCGGTCTCATCCCGTCCCCACGCCCTGTCCTCCTGTCTTGTGCAGATGGTACAATCCTGCCACTGAGCCCTAGCTTGCCCCGCCCGGGAGGTCGCTCCATGGACATCAAGGACGCCGCTGAGCTGCTCCGGCAGCATAACGTAGAGACCGTCCGCATCGGCGGGGCCGATCTGGACGGCGTGTACCGGGGCAAGCGGGTCAGCGCCGACCACTTCCTGGCCGCCGCCGAGGAGGGGTTCCCCCAGTGCGACGTCCTCTTCGGCTGGGACATCCAGGACGAGGTCATCGGCTCGCTGCCGTACTCCAACTGGGAGACCGGCTTCGCCGACATCGTCATGCGACCGGACCTCTCGACGCTGGCCGCCGTGCCCTGGGAGGAGGGCAGCGCCAGCGTGGTCTGCGACTTCTGCACCGAGGCGGGCGACCCTCTGGCGATCGCCCCTCGCTTCGTGCTGCAGCGGGTTGTTCGCCGCGCCCTGGACGCCGGCTTTCGCCCCCTCATGGCCGCCGAGCTGGAGGTCCGATTCTTCCAGGAGGACCAGGAGAGCCTCCGGGAGAAGGGCTTCTGCGATCTGCGACCCCTCAACCCCGGCCTCAACTGCTACAGCATCCACCACGCCTCCATCGATGAGCCGCTGATCGGCCGCATCCGCCGCTGCATGAACGAGTACGGCATCCCCGTCGACTCCTACAACCGCGAGCACGGCGCAGGGATGTACGAGATCAACCTGCGGCATGCCGACGCGGTGCGCGCCGCAGACCAGACGATGCTGTACAAGAGCGGCTGCAAGGAGATCGCGGCCCAGATGGGCGCTCTGCCCACCTTCATGGCCAAGCTCGCGGATGACGTCGACGGCTGCGGCGGCCACCTGCACCAGAGCCTGTGGACCGTGCCTGCCGGCAGGCAGGGCGCGGACGGCGAGGAGAGCGTCTTCTGGGACGAAGGCGGCGACCACCACATTTCGGAGACGCTGGGCCGGTACCTGGCGGGTGTGCTGGCTACCGTGGCGGAGTTCATGCTCATGTACGCACCCAACGTCAACTCCTACAAGCGGTTCGTCCCCTGGACGTGGGCCCCCACGAACCTCACATGGGGCCTGGACAACCGCACGACGGCGCTGCGGGTCATCGCCACCAGCCCGGGCGCAATCCGGGTGGAGAACCGGGTACCCGGCGCGGACCTCAACACCTACCTCGCCTTCGCGGCCTCCCTGGCCGGCGGCCTGCACGGCATCGAGAACGGGTTGCAGCCGCCGCCGCTCACCCGCGGCAACGCCTACGAGATCGCCGACGCAGCGCCGATACCGCGGTCGCTGCCGGAGGCGCTGGAGCGCTTCAAGGCGAGTGCCCTGGCGCGGGAGTGGTTCGGCGAGGAGTTCGTCGAGCAGTACGCGGCCTTCCGCCAGTGGGAGGTGGACAAGCACCGGCTGGCGGTGACGGACTGGGAGCGCCGCCGCTACTTCGAGATGGTGTAGGAGGGGCCGATGCGTCTCACCGATAGGTTCGGCGCAAGACCCCAGCCTGAAGGCTGGGGCATGGGTGACATTCATGCCACACCTTTCAAGGTGTGGTACTCTCTATCCCCGCCGCTACTTCGAGATGGTGTGAGGGCGGCAATGAGAAAGGAGAAAGGCGAAAGGCGCAGGGCGCGCGATTTGCTGTCTCCGCCCCATGCCGCACCATTCATGGTGCGGTCTGATTTCCCTCAGCGCCGCCGCTACTTCGAGATGGTGTAGGAGGCAGGCAATGGGCAAGAGGAAATGGACCGACGTTCTGTCATTCTGAGGAGCGAGGTCCGCCAAAGGCGGAGGGAGCGACGAAGAATCTCGATGTGCCGGCAGGCGCGGCGTCTTCACGTACCACGAGATTCTTCACTCCCGTTGGTCGCTCAGAATGACAGAGAGAAATCAGGAGGTCCCCATGCGTCTAGCCGATAAGACAGTCCTCATAACGGGCGCTGGCAGCGGCATGGGCCGGCTGGCGGCACAGGTCTT
>MGNZ01000076.1:5905-21396 GCA_001795235.1 Chloroflexi bacterium RBG_16_64_32
ACAACGCCGGCATCTTCCCGGACGAGGACGGCTCCATCGTCGACATGGACGAGAGCGTGTACCAGCGGGTGCTGGATGTCAACCTGAAGGGGGTCGCCCTCTGTTGCAAGTACGGCATCCCTCGCCTCATCGAGGCCGGGGGCGGCTCCGTGATAAACGTCGCCTCTTTCGTGGCGCTGGTGGGCTGCACCGTCCCCCAGGACGCCTACACCGCCAGCAAAGGGGCCGTGATCTCCCTCACCCGCTCCCTGGCCGTCCAGTACGGCCGGCAGGGTGTCCGCGCCAACGCCATCTGTCCCGGCCCTATCCTGACGCCCATGCTGGAGTCCCTGTTCCCCAACGAGGAGGAGCGACTGAAGCGACTGAACCGCATCCCGCTGGGCCGGTTCGGACGGCCCGAGGACGTGGTCAACGCCGCCCTCTACCTCGCCTCCGACGAGTCGTCCTGGACTACGGGCACTACGTTCGTCGTGGACGGCGGCATTAGCGTGAACTACTTCTAGACGCTGTCCGCATTGCCGCGGGTCTGCCGGGTATAATGACACGAGGTTCGCTGTAGCGGCTGGGAGACACCCGATGCAGAAGATCGATGTTATTAGCACCGCGTCCCAGGGTGACGGATGGGCATTCCACGTGAGCGTGTCCCAGGGAGCGGGCCAGACCACCCACCGCGTCACGATGACGCGCGATGTCTACGAACGCCTGACCGGCGCGATTTGCGCTCCGGAGGAGCTTGTCCGGGCCTCGTTCGAGTTTCTTCTGGAGCGCGAACCCAAAGAGTCGATCCTCTCTGAGTTTGACATCACAGTAATCTCCCGCTACTTCCCCAGCTACGAGGACGAGATTGTCCAGCGCATTCGTATCTAGGGCCGGCCGGTGAGCGCCGTTACTGTCGCCACCCTCAACCTGTTCCACCAGATCGGCCGCTGGGACGAAAGGTCTCCGCTTCTGCTCGACCAGTTGACGGCGTTGCGGCCCGATATCATCGGGCTGCAGGAGGTGAATCTGGCCACTGACCAGGGGATGACGCTCTGCCGCCTGGCGAACGACCGTCTGACCGGAGGGTCGCCCTATCGCATCTACCACATGGCGCGGCCCGAGCGTGGCGCGCATTTGGACGCGCTGGCGGTCATGTCGCGGCTGCCGGTCGAGGCGCACGAAGGGCTCGACTACCTCCTTCACGAGGACGTAGCGCAGCGGCTACGGTTGCGGCTGAAGGACGGCGCGACCGTGGACTTCTACAACACCCACCTGTACTACCCGCCGGAGGGCACGGAGGAGCGGGTCACTGAAGCGAATCGCCTCCTCGCCTGGGTCGATACGTGGCAGGGAGCGGCGGCTACCGTAGTGGTCGGCGATTTCAACGCCTACCCGCAGGAGCCCACGGTGGCCCTGATGAAGGGACGGTTCACGTCCGCACACGAGGCGGCCCACGGCCGGGAGCCGGAGCGGACCTGGCCGACGCCGGTCAACACGTTCGACCCGGCGCCGCCGGGGTGCCTCGACTACGTCTTTGTGGACGGCGCGCGCGTGCTGAAGGCCGGGCTGGCGTTCGATACCCCTCACGCGGAAGACGATAGCCTGTTTCCGTCCGACCACCTCGGGGTAATGGCGGAGCTCGACGTAGGCTAGGGAAGCGGAGGAGCGAACGTATGGCTGGCGAATCGGTTCGTGACCTGCTGGAGGTGGCCGTCGACATAGCGGAGAAGGCCGGAGAGATTACGCTCCGGTACTACCAGGGGCGGTTCGCTGTGGAGACGAAGGCCGATACGTCGCCGGTCACGGTCGCAGACAGGGAGGCGGAGACGTACATCCGCCGCGCTATCGAGTCGCGGTTCCCGCAGGACGGGATAGTCGGCGAGGAGTTCGGGGAGATACGGGCCCGGGCCAGACGACGGTGGATCGTCGACCCTATAGACGGCACCTTCTCGTTTGTCCGCGGTGTGCCGCTGTACGGCGTGCTCATCGGCGTAGAACAGGACGAGGAGCCGCTTGTGGGCGTCATCCACCTGCCGGCGCTTGGCGAGACCGTCGCGGCCGCCAGGGGGGAAGGTTGCCGTTGGCGCGGCCAGCGGGCGCAGGTGTCGAGCACCGCCCAGCTTAGGGACGCGCTATGGCTTACCACAGACCTGGACTTCGATGCCGACGCGGCGGGATCCTCAGCGCTCGACCGCCTCGTGGATGCGGCCGGCCCCGCCAGAACCTGGGGCGACTGCTACGGGTACGCGCTGGTGGCGACTGGGCGAGCGGACATCATGACCGACCCGCGCATGCACGTGTGGGACTGCGCCGCCCTGCTGCCCATCATCGAGGGGGCGAACGGCCGGTTCACCGACTGGCAGGGCAGGCGCACGATTCGAGGCGGCAACGCCGTGGCCACCAACGGTGTGCTCCACGACGAGGTGCTGGCGCTTCTCAAGGGCTAGCGCCGTCGTTCCGTCCGGATGGCCTCGGCGCCGAACGTGCGAGCAGAACCTATGTGGGGCGCGCGAAGCAGCCCGCAGGGGGGCTATCCCTGACCTGGGAGCTGAAACACAAACAGGCCGCGGAACCGGTCGACAACGTAGAGCCTGCCCTGACTGATCGTCAGCCCGGCGGGGGCCTGGAATAGCGGGGCGGAGTCCGGGTCACGCGGGTCTTCCCGGCCGATGAAACCCAGGTACTCGCCCGTTGGGCTGAACACCTGCACCGCTGCTAGCAGACCGTCGCTCACATAAACGTTGCCGGCCGAGTCAACTGCGACATCCTTGGGCCGCGAGAAGGCACCGGCGGTATCACCCAGCCGGCCGAACTGGCGCACGAATTCGCCGTCCGCCGATAGCTGGACGGCGCGCCCATTCAGCATGTCCACCACGTAGATATCGCCGGCCTGGTCCAGGGCGATGCCGGCGGGGGTGTTGAAGCCGCCGGGCCCGCCGTCTCGCTTGCCGCTGCCCATCACCTGAAGCAGCCGTCCTTCGCCGTCATAGCGCAGGACACGCTGGTTATCGGCGTCGGAAACGAGTAGCTCGCCGTTGCCGGTGACAGCGAGGCCGATGGGGCGCGGCGGCGCCTCATCCTCGGCCTCCACCTTCTCCAGAGCGAGAACCTTCTCCACGCGGCCGCCGGGTTCCAGCACCAGGACCTGGGATGTCCCGGAGTTGGCCACGTAGAGGTACCGGTCGTCGCTGGCGATGGCCATCGGCCCCCGGAGGGCCAGCCGCTTGTCCGCCTGACGGTCGAGAACGCGGCGAACGATCCCCGCCTGGTCCAGCTCCAGAATGCGATCGTTGCCGGTGTCCAGCACGAACCAGCGCTCGTCGAGGACGGCCATGGCGGAAGGCTGCTTCCACCCGCGTGCGCCGGTCAGTGTCTCGACGTGCTGGACCAGCCTGGCGGGATACACCGGCGCGCTCACCCGCGGGCCCTGGGCTCTTTCTGATACGAACGCCGCCGCCACCATCACGAATACCAGAGCTACTACCAACGATAGGGCCGCCAGGCTGGGCCGCCGTAGGCCCGCCGGGCCGACCAACCTCCGGAGCGCCTGATATCTTCTTAGCATCGGCGATCGCCTTCTCCCAGATCAGTCATGGCAGTTCCGGCAGAGAGGCGAGATCGTGCTGACCTCGTCCCGATATGGCATGGTGAGTAGCGCGTCGCCTGAAATGGCGCCGTGAGCGGCGTGGCAACTCAGGCACTTCAGGTTGTCGCCTGGTGCGGAGCCGCCGGCATCCCATAGGCGGGTGCCACTGATATCGCCGGCATTGGGGTCCCAGAGGCCGTCCTGCGGCACATTTCCGGAGTCGATAGCATCCACATTCAGCGTGTGGAACGTGTCATAGCTGCGAGCATGACAGGTCCTGCAAAGGTTGGCGCCAGAGGGGAAGAGGAGGAAGTTGCTGTAGTCCGGGACGTGCGGATCGTGGCACATGTCGCAGTGCTCGCCGGCCTCTCCCGGCGTGGTCGGGTGCTGCGCCACGGCCGGATCGAAGGCGTAGGCGCCGGCGGTGACCGTGCCGTCGTGACAGCTATAGCAGAGTGGCTCGGAGCCGGAGAACGGTTCGCCTTCCGGGTGCGGGCTCTGGGCCCAGAGGGGCTCGCCGCTGGCGTCGTGGGGAAGATGGCAAGTCTCGCACGCCGAAACGCCGGACGGGTAGGCCACTACCCCCAGGTCGTGCTCGCTGCTGATGACCCTTCCCTGCTCACCCAGCGTGAGCCCGAAGGTCATTAGCGAGGCCAGCGCCATACCGAGGAAGGCGGCCAACAGAGGCAATCTCATCTGCCGCCGCCTTCCCGGTAGTGAAAGGAGCCTAGCGAGCGGGGCGGAGTTCCTCGCCGGCCCTCTTGCGGCGCAACCAGGGGACGTTGTTGCGAATAATCTTCACTCCCCAGTACAAGGCCACGATCGGCACCGCCATAGGGAGGAACAGGATGAAGGCCAGGCCAGCCACTGGCCCCAGCGCTAGCACCAGCAGCACCGGCACCCGGTAGTAGGTGACGCCGTCCCCCGCCGGCAGGTAGTCGCCTCCTTCGGAGATTTGCGTCAGCTCCCAGGCCTTCTTGTTCCAGTACGTGCCGGCTGGGACAAACTCGCCTGCGTTGTGCTTCTTGAACATTTTCGGCCTCCTTCCCAGCTACCGACCCACCATCATCTGGGTCTTTCTCCGCCTTAAGCCTAGGGGAGGCCGGTTCATGCGGAAACGGGCAATCGCTGGGGAAGAAGGCCTGAAAGTGCCCTATTGCGGGGACAGAAACCGCCCTACGGGTTGCCGGTCGCCGCCGCCCTGGGGAGCGGCGGAGGGGGAGGTGGGTGGACAGAAGCACCAGCATAGGGTAAGCGGCTCCTAGCGTCCCACGTCGATCAGTCCAGCCCGAATGGCGAACTTTACCAGTTCGGTGCGGTTGTGGATGTCCAGCTTCTCCATGATGCTGGCACGGTGGCTCATGATTGTCTTCACGCTCAGGCACAGCAGCTCAGCGATGTCCCGGTTGCTGCGGCCCTCGGCCAGCAGCTTGAGCACCTCCTTCTCGCGGTCGCTGAGCTCGTCCAAGCGGCGCTCTTCCTCGTTCTCCTCGCCCTTGCCGAGATAGCGGTCTACCACGGCCTTGGCTGCCGAGGGGTACAGGAACGACTCGCCCCCGTGCACCGCGCGAATGGCCGAGACGAGCTCAGTTCCGGCGGCTTTCTTGAGGATGTAGCCCGCCGCGCCGGCCTTGAGCATCTGGAATACGTACTCCTTGTTGTCGTACTGAGTGAGGACGAGCACTTTGGCGGGCAGTCTGCGCTGGCGCATCTCCAGGGTGGCTTCCAGGCCACCCAGGCGGGGCATGGCGATGTCCATAAGCACCACGTCTGGCTGAAGCTCCATGGTCTTCTCCAGGGCCTCCAGTCCGTCGGCGGCCTCAGCCACTACCTCCACGTCCTCGTACATGTTCAGCAGGGCGTGCAGGCCGTCCCTGAGCACGGCGTGGTCATCGGCTATGAGGACGCGAATCTTTCGCATCATCGCCACTCTCCTCTCCCAGGGGAATGCTGACCTTCACGTGGGTGCCCTTGCCCGGCTCCGATTCGATCTGTAGAGTCCCTCCGAGCAGGGTGGCGCGTTCCTGCATCCCCAGGATGCCCCAGCCGGGGCGCGGGCCCTCGGAATTCGTGACGCTCGCCACGTCGAAGCCAACGCCGTCATCTTTCACCTCCAGAGTGATGGAGCCGTCCTGGAAGTCCAGAGCCATGAGAACGTCGGTCGCGCGAGCGTGCCGGGTCGCATTCGAGATCGCCTCCTGGCCGATGCGAAAGAGGGTGCTCTCCACCTCGGCGGGTAGGCGCTTCTCATCTCCCTTCACCGAAACTCGAACCTGCACCCCCGCCGACTGCAACCGGCTGTCGGCGTACCAGCGCAGGCCGGCCACCAGGCCCAGATCATCGAGGACGGAGGGTCGCAGGTCATAGATCAGGCGGTGGACATCCTCTAGGGTTTCCACTGCCAGCTCCTTGAGCTTCGTCAGCTTCTTCTGGAACCTGGCTCTCTCCGCCTCGGGCGCCATAGCTGCGGTCTCCATTCCCACCGCCAGGGCGGTGAGGGCCTGGCTCGTCTCATCGTGCAGCTCGCGGGCGATGCGGCGGCGCTCCTCCTCCTGAGCCCTGATCACCTTCTTGAGGAGCTCGCTCCGCGCGGCCTCCTTACGCCTCAGCTCCTCGAAGAGGGCGGCGTTCTCTCCCGCTACCTTCCTCAGGTGGTCGCGGGACGCCTCCAGCTCGCGGGTGCGCTCCTGTACGCGCTCCTCAAGCTGGCGCCCCCAGGCTTCGATGCTGTCGCGCGACTCCTTGAGCCGGCCTCGCATCGCCTCGAATGTGCGTGCCAGGCTGCCGATCTCATCCTCCCCCAGGCTGGGCACCGCCTGGGACAGATCGCCGGCGGATATCTTCTCGGCCGCCGCGGTCAGCACGCGCACGGGGCGAAGGACGCTGCGGGCGGTGACCCAGGCGAACAGTAGGGCCAGGCCGAAGGCAGGAACGCCGAACCAGAGGGCTCGTTCCCGGAGCCGGTCGGCGGGCGCCAGGGCTTCGTCCTCCGACTGCCGGATGAGCACGCCCCAGGGAGCCACCTCCATAGGCGCGAAAGCCATCACCTCCTTCTCCCGCTCCTCCTCGCCGGCCGACTCATGGCACCCGTGGCAGGTGCCCGATGAGGCGCGTTTCTCCTCGATAAGCTTGGCTATCTGTCCCTCGTGGTCACTCTTCTCCAGGAGCTGACCCGGGAGCGTGCTGGCCAGGACGGTACCCTGGCCGTCTACAATTTGGGCGTAGCCGGTCCCGCCCACAGCCGCATGCTGAATCAACTCCGCGAGGTCGGTTTCGCTGAGCACGATATCGCCCGCGATCAGGCCTGCTACCTGCCCGCTGACGCCTCGGACGGGCGCGACCATGGAGACCGCTGGTTCGCCGCTGGCCAGTGCGGTGGACAGGCCGGAGACGGACGGCCGTCCGCTGTCCAGGGCGGCCTCCGTGTGGGGCGAGAATCCGATGTTTACGCCCAGCACCGAGGGGTAGAGTGGCTCCGTCCAGAGCACCTCGCCGTCGGCGTCCGTCAGGTAAACACGGGTGAAGATTGAGGCGGACAAGATCCGCCTGAGGGCTCGCCGCTCGGGCTCCGCGTCTTCATCCTCCAGGTCGAGTCCTTCGCCATTGGCCGGCTCTTCCAGGACTGTCAGACCCTGGCGGACCACGTAGTCTACGTGGCCGGCGCTGGCCTGTGCCAACGCTTGTCGCTCGTCCAGGGTACGATCGATGCTCTCGTTCACGGCAAGCAGACTGGAGACACTAAATGCGGCCAGGGTGCCGGCCATGCCGATAGTCACCAGGATCAGCACCCGCCACTGAAGGCTACGTCTAATGGCCCCGGTCCTCGCGCCGCCGGGCCCGGCAACCTCGCCCGCAGCCTCGGCCGCTGCCGGTGCGCCCGCCTGAATCCTGCCGCCGGGAGGGCCGCGGCCCCGCACCGGAAGGACGCCTGGCGGCTGCTCTGGCGTTCGGGGGAAGGCGGGCGCTTCGCTGGCCAGCAAACGGGCGTACTCGCGTGGATGCTCTTCGAGGAGCCTCTCGCGGGACATTCTGCCGGTGATCATGACGGTGTCGAGAGGGAAGACGCTGGGGCTCAAGACGACATCGTAGATATGCCAAACGACGATCACCAGCAAGGCAAGCAGGGCCTCGCCGCTGTGCATCTCCTTGGCGGTAGGGACTAGCTCGCCAGGCAGGACGCGGGTGATGTAGGTAGGGAACCAGAGCATGAGGCCGGTGGCGATCATGATTATGGCGCCGAAAACGATGCCCCAATACTCGAACTTCTGCCGATAGTCATATCGGTCAGGCTGCGGCTTGTGGGGGATGAGGCCGACGGAGTAGCGCAGCATGTTGAACGCGTCAAGAAAGTCGTGGAGCGTGATCACCATAGACGGCCTGAACCGGCGCCTCAGAATGGACAGGCCGATCTCGGCCAGATGCAGCAGGGACTGGGATATAAAGATGCAGGCGAGGATGCGGTGGAAGAAGCGGGCGTTATCGATGCCCCCAAGAGCGTTAATGATCCATACGGAGAGGCCGGCATCGTTGAACTTCTGGGGCAGGCCGGTGGCCACGAGAGCGAGAAAGCAGCCCGCGAGCAGCCAGTGCCCGAGCCGGTGCCACCGGTTGAAGCGGACGTAGTCCTCCGCCTGGAGGGCGTTCCCGCCCTTCTCCGCCGCTTGATGCATCAAAGCCATCTTCCACGTACTCGTTATCGGTTCCGGGCCAACCGCCACAGGTCCAGCACGATGTTCAGAACCAGACCCGCCACCATGACGGGGATAAGCACGAGATAGTACTGCTTGATCAGATAGACCAGGGACGCCTTGTTTATGTCGGGCTCATAGTGGGACAGCCAGGCAGAGGGGAAGTTGGACGCGGCGTCCGGATGGCACCCCCGGCAGGTCGTCACCAGGTTCTCCTTGACGACTGACGACTCGGGGTCGTCGACCGCCTTGATGTCGTGAACGCCGTGGCAGTCGCTGCAGACGGCCACGTCCGGCCAGACCTCCGCCGTCTGCTTCTGGTAGAAGCCCACGGTTTTGCCGTGGAAGTCGTCCAGGTAGGTCTTGAGCACGCGAGAAGAGATGTCGTACTTGTCCATGAGTTTCTTGTCGGCGTGACACTCAGCGCAGAGGTCAACGGATGCCCGGCGGAACGTTGCGGTGGTGGCGCTGGCGATGTCGTGGACGCCGTGACAGTCGATGCACTGCGGCACGTCAGGGTTCTCCTCGCGTAGAGCCGAGCCGTGGACGCTCTGGGCGTAGCTCTGATAGACGTCGTCGTGGCAGTGGGAGCAGGTCTCGGCGATCTTGATGGGGGAGTCCTCCAGCCGTGTCACCTCGTGAGCGGTGTGGCAGTCAGTGCAGATGGCGGCGTCGGCATCGCCTTCGGCCATGGCGTCGAAGTGCATGCTGTCCAGGGTGCGGGTGTAGTTCTCGAAGTGGCACCGCTTGCACGCCTCGTACTCCGCCCGGGCGTAGTCGCGGCGGCTCCGGACCTCGAGCGCTGGATGAGGATATTCCCTGTGCCGCTGGTGGCAGTCTATGCAGTCCAGCCTATCGCCGTGCACCGACTGCCGGAACGCCTGGATGTCTGATGTCAGGGGAAGCACATCCCCGTTGGGAAAGGTCATGCTAAGGCTGGGATCACGGTGGCAATCCAGGCAGGCCAGATTGGGGTCGACGCGGGCGTCGGCGAGCTGGGCGGACGAGTCTAGGGCCGGCGCTGGCTGGTCGCGCAGAGCCAGGCCGCGCTTCGCGCCCACCAGCACCAGGGCAGCGGCAAAGGCGGAGCAGACCACCAGCGCCAGGAGAAGTCGCGCTGTCCGGCCGCAGGCCAGCACCATCCGCGGCTCTTGGCGCTCGCTCATCTCCCCAGCTCCGTGTTCCCCGGGGGCTCCTCCTCCTGCCGCCGGCTCACCCCGAAACTGGGGACCATCCCTTGGCCGGAGATCTCGCGGTCGGGGTCGTGACGGTCCGCCGCTGGCGGGGCCGCGTCGGAGGCCAGCCTGGGGGTCTGGGGAACGGGCAGACCTGCGATATGAGCTCTCCCGCTGAGGATGGCTGCTCTATCCTGGAATAGCGCTGGTGACAGGCCGGCATAGATCAGGTGGACTATGAGCACCCAGGCCACGATCAGGATGGCGCTATCGCTGTGGACTCGCAGCGTGGCCAGGACAACGTCCCCGGATATGAGGCGCGCGGCCCGCACCGGAAAGAGGAGCGCCATGCCTGAGGCGCCCATCAGAGCCATGGCCCATGCGATGACCCAGTAGTCGAGCTTCTGGAAATACGACGGCCTGTCGAAGGGAACCCTCTCTTGCTGGAGCCCCAGGAAGTAGCGGATCGTCTGAAGGGCTTCGCGAAAATCTCTGGCGTCGGGGATCATCTGCAGCGGCGCCAGCACCTTGAGCACCAGGATAGCGACGAGGACCAGAGCGAAGTGGTAGAGGCCAGCGAAGATCAGCACGCCGCCGGCGATGTGGTGGATGAGGCGCAGAGTCTCGATGCCTCCCGCTGAGTCCATGAACCACCGGCTCAAGGAGAGGGAGTCGAACTTCTGGGGGAGACCGGTGAGGGTGAGAACAAGGAGGCTCCCCAGAAGTAAGGCGTACTGGGCCTGCCCGTGCAACTCCAGGAGAAGGCCCCGGGCTTCTCTTGTTGTGGTGTCCCTGGATGCGGCGCCGATCATCGTGGTTCACCCGGGCTTGCCCCGCCGTTTCGCCAGCGGTCGGCCAGCCGCCGCCGAAAGTCCAGGGAGATGTGCGCCACACCGGAGCCGAGGCTGGCGGCGATCAAGAGCACGATGAAGCGCTCCCCGTAGTAGAGGCCGGGGGACTGGGAGGAGGACGCCTCATGGCCCAGCCAGCCGCTGGCGAACGCCTCATCGGCGCCACGATGGCAGCGACTGCAGACGGTGACTAGGTTTGCCGCTGTCAGGGGCTCGTTCGGATCGTCCACGGCCTTCACGGCATGGTCATCGTGACATGTTGTGCAATTGGCCGGCCGCTCCGGGTCGCCGAATCGCGCGACCTTACTGTGTGAGGTGTGGCGATACGTCTTCAGCTCCTGCTCATGACAGCGACCGCAGTTCTCATCGACCGACTGGGGAGCGAGCTGAAGGCTGGGGTCGCTCAGCCAGCCTACGGTGTGCCCTGACTGCACCGGCGAGTGGCAATCGTTGCAGGTGGCGCCATCGCCGCTGCCGGTGAGGACCGGCTGCCCGTGCGCGCTCTCGGCATAGTCTCCGGCGGCGGCCAGGTGGCAGCCGATGCACATCTCCGTCCCTTCCGCCTGGTAGGCTGCGAAGTCCAGGGGCTCGGCTCGATCAGGCGGGCAGACTTGGCGATCATCATGGCATGTGACGCAGGTCAGAAGACCGTGGGCCGAGTCCCTGAGCCCGCGCGGGTCCACCTGCAGGGACAGGCTACGTCCGTCGGCGAACCGGGTCTGAAGGGAGGGGTCGCTGTGGCAGGTCAAACATAACGAGTCGTTGCGCGGGGCCTCCTGGGTGACCGGCCCGGTCTGCCCGGCCAGCCAGGCGACGGTGGAGGCCGTAGCCGATCGACTGGCGGGAGGAGGAGCGCGGGAGTCATGCGGGGCTGGCTGGCGCTCGTCGCTGGCGTCGGTTAGCCAAGGGCTGAGCGCCAGTGTCACAGCCGTGAGGCTGACACCCAGTATCAGACCCTTAGTCATCACGCCTAATTCACCGCTACCCCGGCGCGAAACCTCGCGTTGGAGCCGGGGAACGATGATCGCCCACATATTCAACGTATAGCCCAGCTATGGCGAAGACAATGGCATGGACGTATCAGGATGGGCTTCGGAAAGGTATCAAGTGCAGGTCGTGCCCCTTTTTCGGGCTTTTCGCCCCGTCTCATACCTTAGTAATTCAGGTGAAATACAGATGTTGTGAGGTATCTCCACCAGCCGTTGAGCGGCGGATCGGCCGCAGCTAGGGCGACGGGTAGCGGGGCCGAGGTGCAGGAGCCACCGCCCTGACCTTCAGCCGAATCAGGTGGAGCGCCCACGAGCTCCACGGTCAGTAGTAGCACCAGCGTCTCCCCAGCACCAATGGTCACCATATGAGGCTTGACAGCAGGGTGGGAAAGAGGTATATATGCATTGACTTATGAACATGCCAGAACTCGATCATCTCGTTCGCGTCTACAGGGCGCTCGGCGACCGGACCCGTCTGCGCCTGGTCAAGCGTCTGGCCGGCCTGGAGCCTGGAGACGCGCTGTGCGTGAACGCTCTCGTCGCCCAGCTGGGTGTGTCGCAGCCTGCCGTCTCGCAGCACCTATCGGTCCTGCGAGCTGTGGACATTGTCATCGGGGAGCGCCGAGGCTATCACGTCCACTATCGGCTGAGCCCGCAAGGGCTTGCAGCCTACCGGGCCCAGGCCTTCACCCTGCTGGGGGAGGAGTTCATGGCGTCGCCCGTCCGGCAGACCTCGGCCCTACGGCCCGGCAGGCATCGCGCGGCCCGCCGAGGGGAGCAGAAACATGACGAGAGAAGAGCAACCGCACGTGCTGGTGATCGCCGCCCATCCTGACGATGCCGACATCAGCAGCGGCGGCACCGTGGCCCGCTGGGCCCACGAGGGTTGGGAGGTTCACTACGTGCTTTGCACCAGCGGGAACCGGGGCAGCGCCGACCCAGAGATGACGCCAGAGCGCTTGGGGGAGATACGGGAGACGGAGCAGCGGACAGCGGCCGAGATCCTGGGCGTTACCGGGCTCACTTTCCTCCGTCATGAGGACTGCGAGCTGGAGGAGACGCTCGCCTTGCGCCGCGAACTGTCGGGCCTCATCCGGAGTTTCCGGACGGACGTGCTCATGACCCACGACCCCTGGGCCCGCTACCGCATCCACCCGGACCACCGCGCCGTCGGCTTCACAGCGCTGGCCGCCATCGTCACCGCTGGCAACCAGATGTACCGAGAAGGCCTCCCGCCTCATACGGTCGGCCAGGTCCACCTGTTCCAGACGGACAGCCCTGACTTCTGGGTCGACATCACGCAGACGTTCGACGTCAAGATGCGGGCGATGCGGGAGCATCGGAGTCAGACCATGCACTCCGGCGAGGCGATGATGGAACGGGTCCGGCACTGGGCAGAGCGCGCCGGCGAGGAGGCGGGTGTACCTTTGGCCGAGGGGTTCAAGTCCTTTATCCCGCGGCACTGAGCGAAGAAAAGACATTCGAAAGGAGGTTCGAGACATGTGTGAAGGTCATCACGGCGGGGGAGGCTCCCCATCGTGCTGCTGCGGCTGTGGGGGTCAGCGGCGACATGGCTGGGGAGGAGCCTCAGAGTGCTGCTGCGGGGGTCACTCGGAGTACGGCTGCGGCTGCGGGCATCCGTTCCGCTTCCACCGCTGGTTTTCGACCAGCGAGGAAGAGGTGACGGCGCTCGATCAGTACCTGAAGGACCTGGAGGCCGAGGCCAAGGGTGTCCAGGAGCGCCTTGCACAATTGAGGGGGAGCTGAGTACCGCCCGAACGTTCCACCGCTTCGTCAGGAGAGAGTCAAGGATTCCTTTCTCCTCCGCTTCACAAGGAGGGCGGATCGGCCGCGCCGCCAGCTTGTGGCAAATGTAGTGCCACGCCGGCCCGGTGCTCACCTCGTCGGGCGGCCCGGCACTCGTGAGCGATTTGACGGTAATTGCAATTGTCGTATCCTACGTGTGGCGCTGCCTTGTAGTCAGCTCCGGTGGGGCCGGATAGCTGGCCTTCACCGGACGATAGTCCGCGAAGGGAGTACGGAGGATGCTGAACAACGCGATCAACGGGAAGATCCTCAACGTTAACCTCAGTTCGGGCGTAATGGAGGCCGAATCGCTGCCTGAGGAGATGTACCGCAACTACATCGGCGGCTACGGCATTGGGGCGCGGCTCCTCTTCGATCGCATTCCCAGTGGCGCTGACGCCCTGGGCCCGGACAACATCCTTGGCCTCTTTCCCGGGCTTCTTACCGGCACACCCCTCTTCGGGTCGCGCTTCCAGGTAGTGGCCAAGTCGCCCAAGACCGGCGGCTGGGGCGACGCCAACTGCGGCGGCGACTTCGGCCCGTTCCTCAAGCACGCCGGTTGGGACGGCCTCATGATCACGGGCGCGTCCGAGCAGCCCGTATATCTCCTCATCGAGGACGAGAAGACGGAGATCAAGGATGCCAGCGACCTCTGGGGCGTTGACGCCATCACTACGGAGGACACGCTCAAGGAGCGGCACGGCAAGAAGGCCAGCATCGCCTGCATCGGCCCCGCAGGGGAGAATCTCTCCTACATGGCCGGCATCTGCAATGAGCGTGGCCGTCTGGCGGCCCGCAGCGGCCTGGGCGCCGTAATGGGCGCCAAAAAGCTCAAGGCTGTGGTCACCCTCGCTTCCCGCAAGATCCTGGCCGGCGACGACAAGGAGATCCGGGCCCTGGTCCGGACGTCTCTCGACGAATTCGGGCCTGCCGCCAACTTCTTCCGCACGTTCGGCACCACCGGTATTACTCCCGTCTCGGCCATGAGCGGGGACTCGCCGGTGAAGAACTGGGGCGGCGCCGGCACGGTCGATTTCCCGCAGCTTCAGGAGCTCAGCGGCGACAAGTTCAACGCCAAGATGGACAGAAGCTATGCCTGCTGGCACTGTCCCCTGGCCTGCGGCGCCGAGAGCAACGAGTCAGAAAACCCCACGTACCCGTATCCGAAGCACACCCATCGCGCCGAGTACGAGACCGCTTGCTCCTTCGGCACCCTCTCCTTGAACGCGGACATCGACTCGCTCCAGTATGCCAATCACCTGTGCAACGCCTATGGGCTGGATACGATCTCCGCAGGAGCGACTATCGCCTTCGCCATCGAGTGCTATGAGAACGAACTGATAGGCAGCGAAGACACCGGGGGGCTTGAGCTCACCTGGGGCAACAACGAAGCGATAATCGAGATGCTGCACCGCATCGGAAAGCGGGAAGGGATCGGCGATCTCTTCGCAGACGGCATTCGCAAGGCGGCGGAGAAGCTGGGTCCCAAGGCGGAGCCGTTCGCCATGGACGTGGGCGGCGAGGAGCTCCCCATGCACGACGCCAAGCTCCAGCCGGAGTACTTCACCACGTACAAGCTGGACCCTACCCCGTCCCGGCACACCCTCTACGAGGGCGCAGCCCGCGCCGGATGGGCCGTGCCACCTACGGCCAAGACCAGGAACGAGTTCTCCGGCCGGGGCGAGCACCACAAGGGGGCGGCGGAGTACATGCACATCGTCAACAGCATAGGCGCCTGCATGTTCATCACGTTCACAGGCCCTAACGAGCGCATCCCCGAGTGGATTAACGCGGTCACCGGCTGGGACGTCACCCACGACGAGCTACGTCGCACGGGCGAGCGCATCGCTAACCTGCGAATGGCGTTCCACGTGCGGGAGGGGGACAACCCGGCCCAGCGTCGCGTGCCCGGCCGGTTGGTGGGCAGTCCGGCCCAGGAGGTGGGTCCACACAAGGACTACACCGTCGATGGCGATACGATGCAGCGGGAGTACCTGGCCGCCTGCGACTGGGACCAGGAGACGTGTATGCCCAGCCGCGCCAAGCTGACGGAGTTGGGTCTGGAAGACGTGGCCAGGGCGCTCCACGGATAGGGGCTCGCCGGCCCTCTCGTCTCGCAGCTTTAGGGAGCCATAGTCCAGCCCCCTGTCCTGGCCATAGCGGCGCGGGCCTACGGCCCACCTTCGGCGGGACAGGGTCGCCGTCGAATCCGTGGGCGGCTCAGAACGGCCAGCGGCTCAGACTACCGCCCGTGGCGCCCCTCGAAAACCCCTTGCGCCGTCTGAAGATGATACGGGAGCTGACGATGAAGTTGGTCGTAGCGGCAGCGAGGATAGCCAGCGCGCCGGCTATCATGAAGTGGACGTACATCAGCATGAGAGCGAACACGGACATGTTGATGATCAGGGTCGTTATGG
>MGNZ01000077.1:0-3559 GCA_001795235.1 Chloroflexi bacterium RBG_16_64_32
CTGACACCGGCGCGGAGGAGGAGCGCGATCCGAAGGACACGCCGGCCGGCGATAAGCCAGCAGCGGCTGATGCGCGGGCGGTGACGCCGGAGGCCGAAACCGAGCGCCGGGTGGAGCCGGTAGCCGGTGGGGAAACCACTAGAGCCCGGACGCGGGGCCTGGGATCAGAGTTGGCGGTGGTGCTCTCCGCGGCGATGATTGTGGTCGCGCTGGCGGCCTTCGTGGCCGGGTTCGCCGTCCACGGTCTGGTGGACGATGACGACGAGGGCGGGACGGGCGCGGTCGCGCAGCCCAGCCCGGCCGCGGGCACACCTGCGGCCCTGCCGACGGTCACGCCTCCACCAGTGGTGGAAGCGAGCGCTGATGACGATCCCTTCATGGGGCCGGACGACGCGGCAGTGACCGTCATCGAGTTCAGCGACTACCAGTGACCGTACTGCAAGCGTTTCCGTGATGAAACGCTCGATCAACTCCTGGAGACCTATGAGGGCAAGATCAAGTTTGTGTACAGGGACTTTCCCCTCACCAGCATCCACCAATTCGCTCAACAGGCGGCCGAGGCCACCGAGTGCGCCGACGACCAGGGCAAGTTCTGGGAGTACCACGACAAAGTGTTCGAAAACCAGGCTGCCATCGATGTGGACAGCCTGAAGGGCTACGCGGCCGAACTGGACCTTGACACAGCTACCTTCAACGACTGCCTGGACAGCGGCAAGCAGAGCGCGGAAGTGGAAAAGGACTCCCAGGATGCCCAATCCTATGGGGCGACGGGTACGCCTGCCTTCTTCATCAACGGTCAACTGGTGTCCGGCGCCCTGCCGTTCGAGCAGTTCAGGCAGGTGATTGACCAGGCGCTGGCGGCGGAGGGCCAGTAGGGAGTCCGAACCAGGCGCCGGGCTGGCTCATACCTGACTCGCTGGACACATACGTAGAGGCGAGGTCAGTAGTCGCCTATTCCTTCAGCGCTGCCAGGCAGGGCTCCGTGTCCGGAATCTCAGTGATGGGGGAGACGTCTATGTAGCGGACGACGCCCTCGGGGTCGATGCCGATGACGGCGCGTTCAGAGACGCCTGCCTGATGCAGGACGCCGTACTTTTCCGAGACGGCGCCGTGGGGGAAGAAATCGCTTAGGATGGGGAACTCCACGCCGAGCTGCTTGGCGAAGGCGTCCAGAGTCCAGGTGTTGTCCACGCTGACGCCTACGACGATGGTGTCGGCGTCATCGAAGCTGGTCTTGTGTGCCTGAAGGCCAGGCATCTGCTGTGAGCAGACGGGGGAGAATGCGGCGGGGAAAAAGGCTAGCATCACACTCTTGCCTCGGTGCTCGCTGAGGGTGAACGTGGTGTTGGCGGTGCCTCGGAGGGTGAAGTCCGGGGCGGCGTCTCCCACTTTCAGGGTCTTGGTCTGGTCGGTCACGGGTGCACTCCTTCTAGGGGGACGCTCCGGCGATCCCCAGTTCTGTCGCCACCGGGCGTAGCGCCTCGATGACGAAAGCGATGTGTTCGTCCAGGTCCACGCCAAGCTGGCCGGCGCCCTTAACGATGTCGTCGCGGTTGACGGCGCGCGCGAAGCCCTTGTCCTTCATCTTCTTGCGAACGGCCTTCACGTCCACCTCCTGGATGCTCTTGTTGGGGCGGACGAGGGCGACTGCGATGATGAGGCCCGTGAGCTCATCGACGGCGTAGATGGCGCGGTCCATGGGCGTCTTGCGCTCCAGGCCCAGGTAGTCGGCGTGGCACATGACGGCGTAGATGATCTCGTCCGGCCAGCCGAGCCGGCGCATGATCTCGGCGCCTTTGAGGGGGTGCTCGTCGGGATTGGGGTGCGCCTCATAGTCGAAGTCGTGGAGGAGGCCGACGATGGCCCACTGCTCCTCGTCGCCGCCTAGCTTGCGGGCGTAGGCGCGCATCGCTGCCTCCACGGCGAGGGCGTGCTTGCGCAGGGGTTCCGTCTTGGTGTACTCACAGAGGAGCTGCCAGGCGGCCTGACGGTCGTGGCGCTCGCTCATTGCTCGACCTTCTTGACGGCGTCGGAGTAGACGAACGTGCCGTCGTCTAGCTGGAACCAGATGTCGTTGTCGGGGGTCACGGCCTCGCCCGGGATGTTGGCGATGACGGTGGCCGTGTCGCCGGGGTTCAGGGTGCCCTGGACGGTTCCTTCCAAGGAGGGCTCGGAACGCCGGTTGGCGGCCTCCTCCACCTCGATCTTGAAGGGCGTGACGGGGGTGGCGCCGGCCGCCGGTGGGCTGCCCTCGGGGCTGGGCGCGGGCGAGGGCAGGGGAGAGCGCTCGAAGAAGGGCGGCGTCCCTGTCGCTTCCGGACTGTCCTCCTCCAAGAGGAAGTCGCTGTCATCGCTACAGGCGGCGACAATGGTCAGGGCGCCGAATACGAGGAGCAGGAAGGCTAGTGCGCGGGCCATATCGTCTCCTCTCTCGACGGTCTCATCACGTGGGGACCGCCGTAGCGAATAGAAGCCCCTTTGCCAGGATCTCGCCGGCGAGCACCAGGGCCATAGCGATGTATAGCAGTCCTGTGGCCGACTGCATAGCGCGGACGCCGCTGGAATCGAATGCCATGTAGGAGAGGGCGAAGGGGAAGGCGAGCCCGCCGCCCACACGCATCCAGAAGAAGGGGTTGAGGGCTATGGGTGTGTCCAGTGAGTTGGCGATTTCCTCGCGGGGCAGGACCAAGGAAGGGATGATGAGCAGGGCCTGGAAGCCCAGGGCCAGGAGGAGGAATAACGTCATCTCCCGCAGCGGCTGCTCGGGCAGGCGGGGCGTGACAAGGTACCAGTGTCCCAATATCATGCCCATTGATACGGCCCCCAGGGCCAGGGCGCCGATGGTGAGGCTGAGTAAGGTGCCAGGGTAGCCCCAGGTGGGGAGGGCGAACACCTGCGAGAGGAGAGCGATGGCGACCAGTCCGGTGGCGGAGACAACGCCGCCGGCGACCAGCCCCGGCCGGCGCGCTCCTATGAGCGAGAGTACGGCGTAGGGCAGAGTGAGGGCGAAAACGAGGGCGAGTGCGATGCGGGCGGGTGGCATAAAGGACGGGTCCAGGGGGTAGCCGTCGACCTCTGCCGAAACGGAGACCTTGGCGCCGATCCAGAAGGTGAGCGCGGCGGTAACGAATACGAGTGCGGCCCCGAACTTGATGAAGGATGGGGTGGCTGCGCCACGGACGTCGGCCAGCCAGAGCACCCAGAGTCCACCGATAGTGAACTCGGCAAAGATGATCAGGAGCGTGTAGGGGAGAGCCTCCGCACTCATGCGCCGTCCCTCATGATAGGCTCAATGGTTCAGCGGGTCAAAGGGTCTACGCAGTGCTGCCAGCCGCTCGATATCCTCGAATAGTCAGGAGACAATTCTGCTGAAATGGGCGCCGTCGGGGCTTGAAACATGCGTTCGGTTCGACGTAGAATATGTGTGCTGGGCCCGCGACGGGCCCGGGCCGGGCGGTGCGCTAGCCCATCGCGCATGCGGAGATGCCTGCCGGCAGGCGGGTGTTCCTCGCTAAAGGCCCCCACTCCCGATGAGCCGGCGCGCCGCCCCACCGGCGGG
>MGNZ01000077.1:3572-4081 GCA_001795235.1 Chloroflexi bacterium RBG_16_64_32
AATGGGCGAAGCGATACAATGGTGTGGTGCTGGAGGGACGCGATCCGCGGGAGCCCGTCCTGAACCTGTCGAAGGACTGGGTGCTGAAAGCGCTTCGAGAGGCGGGCAGTTCGCTGCTCTCAGAGCTGTACGGCCTGGACGAGGATGAGTTGCGCTGGCGCCCACAAGAGGGCGAGTGGTCGCTGAAGGAGATCGCGGCGCACCTGCGGGACGCCGAGGAGCTGGCGCTGGCGCAGATCAACGCCTTCGTATTTGGGCGCTCTTCCCCGCTGCCGGCCTGGGACGTGGACGTGCTCCCCCAGGAACGCGATTACCAGAGCGAAGAGATTGGCCCCCTGCTGGCCTCGTACCGTGGCATGCGGCGGGAGACGACTTACCTGCTGTGGGGGATGACCGAGGCCGACTGGCAGGGGAGCGCGGAGCACCCATACCGGGGGCCGGTGACGCTGGGGGAGATCGCGCGGGAGTTGGCGCAGCACGACCTGGAGCACCTGTGGCAGGTGCGCCGG
>MGNZ01000077.1:4135-8520 GCA_001795235.1 Chloroflexi bacterium RBG_16_64_32
GGTTGGGGGTCCTCCCGCCAGCGCACCTCGAACAGGCGCACGGGGTCATCGAAGCCGTGGAGGGGCGTATCACCCCTGTCTGCGAACACGAAGTCCTTGCCCGCGGTCAGCTCCCTGACGACGTTCGCCGCGAGAATCTCCCCGCCCTTGGCCTTGGCCGCGATGCGCGCCGCCATGATCACGGCCGTCCCGAACAGGTCCTCCTCCTCCGCTATCGGCTCACCCGCGTTGAGGCCGATGCGCACGCGGATCTCCTGACCTGCAGGCGATGTATGGACGCCCCTATCCGCTCGTGGTGAGGCTCTCGAACCACGAGCGGAAGGTCGTGGCTCCGCTCGCCCTTCGAGGGCCTCAGGACGAGCGGGAAGGGACGCGTTCCACTCCGCGAACGCCAGCTGAATGGCGATGGCGCATTCCAGGGCTTTGGTCGCTGAGGAGAACGATGCCATGAACCCGTCCCCCATGGTCTTCACCTCCGAGCCGCCGTGCGCCTTCAAAGCCTCCCGCACCAGTCGCTCGTGCTCGCGCAGCAGTTCGCGGGCTTTGGCGTCGCCCAGACGCTGGGTGAGGGCGGTTGAGCCCTCCACGTCCGTGAACAGGACGGTGCGGAAGGCGTTCCCCTCCGGCGGCTCCGCCGCCACTGCGGCCTCCTCGCCTTCGCCCAGGAACTCGCCGATGGCGGCCAGCACCGCCTCCGTGTCGCCCACGAATGGCAGGGGCGATTGTCCCTCCAGGAGAGCGAGGCGGGCGTCCGGTATCCGGGAGGCAAGCTCTCTGGCCACGCCCACCTCAGGGAAGGCAATCTCGCGGCGGTGAAGCACCAACGTGGGCGCCCTCACCTGCGCCAGCAGGTCAGTAACATCGAACTGGTCCGCTGCGGTCGAGAGCGCCATCACTGCGTCAGGTGTGACGGACTCCCGCATGAATGCAGCTAAACTGCGCGCCTCGTCGCCCGCTGACCATCCCAGGATGCCATGTGCTAGTGTCTCCGTAGCTATCTCCCAGTCCTTCTTTACTAGTTCATCCATTGCCCTAATCCACGGTGGGTCGGAGGTTTTCGCATAGGTACACCACAGGACAAGGTGCGATACGCGCTGCGGGCAGCGGACGGCGTAGGCGATGGCCACCGGCCCCCAGTCATGAGCTCCCAACAGAGCGAACCTCTCCAGGCCCAGGCGGTCCACTATGGCCTCCAGGTCGAGCACGCGCGCGTCGAGAGAGTAGTCGCTAACGTCGCGTCCCGAAAGGCCGGTGCCTCTGCCATCGTACCGGACGAGCTTTCTGCTCTGAGCGAGGCGCTCATACCAGCTGCGGCCCTCGGGCCATTGCCATTCCATCTGGATGTGGCTGAACTGCATTGGCATGTACACAAGGGGGTGCCTTCCCCCATCGCCCAGAAGGCGATGCTCACCCCGTCGGCGGTCTGGGCGTACTGGATGCGCGGCTCCATGGTCGGTTCGGCCTCGTCTTGCGGAAGCGAACGGTAAGCAAAGCATACTCCCGCGGCGACGGATGTCAAACGCCGCTATCGGGACACGAGACATGAGACACGGGACACGAATCGGCTCACGCCGTGTCTCGTGTTGCCTGCTTCGTGTTTCGTCCAGGTGTCCCTATCGGAGCGTCTGGGAGGCGGCGGAGCGTCCGCCTAAGGCGGACCGCACGGTGTCCGCCAGGGCGGCCGGGTCGGTCACCGGGGGGGAGCACATGCTGCCGAGGCAGACGTACGCGGCGGGCGAAGGCTGGGACGGCAGGGAGAGCACGTCCAGGCGGGCGGCGTCGCGGGCCGGGTCGAGGAGATGGACGACGCGGAAGGGGACGTCCAGCGTGAGGCTGGCTCGGTGGAGAGCGCGTACGTCATCGCCTTCCGGCGGGCCGACCACGTTCACCTCCGCGGGCGGGTTGAGGAGCAGGTCCACCTGCTTGGCGTAGCCGGCGGCGAAGTGGCCGAGGGCGTGGTACGCGGGCGCGAAGGCCTCCACCGTGGCCTGGGCGGCTTGCCCGTACTCCTCTTTGCGCGTGAGGTGATGGAGGCGGATGAGCGTCTCGGCGCAGACAGCGTTGTCCTGCACGGACTTCTGGCGCTCAGCCAGGCGGCCCAGGTCGTCCACCTCGTCCCAGACGTCGAAGAAGCCGGCCAGACGGCCGGGCCCAGGCGGGCCCCCGCTGCGCGCGTCTGCGTCCGGGGGCGTCTGCCCACCGCCCGTGTCCGCGAAGTGGTCGAGGAGGAGCCGGGCCAGCAGCTCGGCGCGGTCGAGGTAGGTGGGGTCGCCGGTGACCTCGTGGGCGTCGAGTAGGGCGCGGGCCATGTAGACCTGGTCGGCCAGGAGACCGGGGACGTGAGGCGAGCCGTCGTGGAAGCGGTACATCACGGGCCGGCCGTTGTCGTTTCGTCGACAGCTCTCCCAGGCGAAATCCAGGGCGTGGAGGGCGGCTTCGCGAAGCTGGGGCCGGTCGAGAGTCCATGAGGCTTCCAGGTAGGCGGAGGCGGCCATGGCGTTCCAGGAGGTGTAGCAGGTGCGGTCAATGTACGGCTCCGTTTGCTTCTCGCGCTCGGCGGCGGGCAGCTTGTAGAATTCTTCGTCGGCGTCCTGAGAGCCGTAGAAGAAGCCCCGTTGAGGGTCTCGCAGCCTGGTGTCAAGGTAGTCGATGACGCGGGAAGCGACGGCGGCGTGGGCCTCGTCGCCAGTGATGCGGTAGAGGGTCAGGAGGTTGCGGAGGAGGCCGGCGTTGTCCTCCAGCATCTTCTCGTAGTGGGGCTCCGACCAGTCGCGCTGAGTGGCGTAGCGGAAGAAGCCTCCCCACTCCTGGTCGAAGACGCCGCCGCGGGCCATGAGTTCCAGTGTTTTGCGGGCCATGTGGAGGAGGTCGGGATCGTTGTTGCGGCGGTGGGCGTAGAGGAGGAGGTCGATGGCGTCTGCGTGGGGGAACTTGGGGGCGTCGCCGAAGCCGCCGGATACGGGGTCGTAGCTTTGAGCGACGGCGTGGATGACTTCGTTGAAGATGGCAGGCGAAAGGGTGACGCCCGCCTCCGGCGGGGCGGCCGATTCGCGGCGCTGCCGTAGCTCTTCCGCCTTGCGGACGATCTCGTCGCGGTTACTCCTGTACTGGACGGCGATGTTGGGCAGGTGCTCCCGCATCGCCTCCGGCGGGATGTAGGTGCCGCCGGTCATCAGCTCGCCGTCGGGGGTGAGGAGGGCGGTGGTGGGCCAGCCGCCCATGTTGTAGCGGGCGTTGACGTCGGGGCGCTGGTCGTTATCGACGCGGATAGGGACGTAGTGCTGGTTGACGTAGGAGATGACGGCGGGGTCGGAGTACGAGGTCTCGTCCATGACGTGGCACCAGTGGCACCAGACGGCGGAGAGGGAGAGGAGGATAGGTTTGTCCTGGGCCTTCGCCTCCTGGAACGCTTCGGCCCCCCACTCGCGCCACTGGATCTCATGGGCGCGGTTGGGTCTGGGGGAGAAGTGAAACGGCGTAGCGGCTTTCGTCATTATGGCCCGCCCTTTCTACGTTTTTATGCCCGGCCCTGCCTACCCGCCGCAGGCGGGGAGGTAGATTCCGTACGTCCGGCGGAAGGATGGGGACACTATCCTCAAGGTGGCCCGGCTATACATCCCTCACTTCCTTAACCAGCTCGGCTACGAGGTCGAAGCGTCCAAACGAGGGGACGAGATAGACGCCGGCGCACTTTTCGCGGCAGAAGGCGAGGAAGTCGCGGGCCATCGCCTGGCCCTCGGCAGGGCCGCCTTCGTCGCCGGCGCGGCGCATGCGCTCGCGGACGGCATCCGGTACACACATGCCGGGCACCTGGGTGTGGAGGAACTCGGCGTGGCGGGAGTTGTGGAGGGGGAGCACGCCGACGATGATAGGCAGGTGGAAGCGCTGGGCCTTGTCCAGGAAGCGCTCGAGGACCTTCTCGTCGAACACGTTCTGCGTTACGAAGAAGTGGGCGCCGGCTTCGGCCTTGCGCCGCATAAGGCGCAGCTGTGGCTCGAGCGGGTCGGCGTTGGGGTCGCAGGAGGCGCCGATGAAAAAGTCCGCCTGGCCACTGATGGGCTTGCCGGTCCAGTCGACGCCTTCGTTGAGGAGCTTCAGGAAGCGCATGAGGCCGACGGCGCTGATGTCCCACACGCCTACGATGTCGTTGTAGCCGCCGATAGATGGGGGGTCGCCGCGCAGACAGAGGATGCTGCGGATGCCGAGCGTGTGAGCGCCGATCATGTCAGAGTGGATGGCCAGGGCGTTACGGTCGCGAGTGGTGTAATGCATGATGATTTCGAGGCCGAGTTCCCGCTGGAGGAGGACGGACATGGCCAGGGGGGACATGCGGACCTTGGCGGTGGGGTTATCGCCGACGTTGATGGCGTCCACGCCGGCCTGCT
>MGNZ01000078.1 GCA_001795235.1 Chloroflexi bacterium RBG_16_64_32
CGCGGCGTCGCTGGGTCAGGCTTTCGCCCATTGCCCAAGATTCCTCGCTGCTGCCTCCCGTAGGAGTCGGGGCCGTGTCTCAGTCCCCGTCTGGCTGGCCGTCCTCTCAGACCAGCTACCCGTCTTAGGCTTGGTGAGCCGTTACCTCACCAACTACCTGATAGGACGCAGGCCCCTCCCTCAGCGCCTTGCGGCTTTCCTCACCGGGAATTGCACCCCGTGAGCGTATGCGGTATTAGCCCGCCTTTCGGCGGGTTATCCCCCACTGTGGGACAAGTTGCCTACGCGTTACTCAGCCGTCCGCCACTCCCCGATAAATCGGGGCGTTCGACTTGCATGCGTAAGGCGCGCCGCCAGCGTTCGTCCTGAGCCAGGATCAAACCCTCATTAAAAGATTTGCGTTCTTTCCTAGCCTAAGTTCTTAGACTGGGTGCCTCGCACTTTCATCCACTATTCAGTTGTTAAGGTGCCAGCTCCCAGCGCACAGCATACACAAAGAACCCGCGCCTGTCACCATACTGGACCCACGCGGGAACCATGTTGGCGCTATTAAGGAACTACTCCGCATCATTTATATCACAGGGTTCCCTGCCAGTCAACGGTTTCGGCGCGCCCGCCTAAAGTTAAGTCGGACCGCGGAGCGAGATCCCTCCCGAAGGGCGGCTCGCTCATCAATGCGCAGGCCCACTACCCAGGCGATCCCCCATGGGGCACACACCATCGGCAAGGCGTCCCGCTCTTCCCGCGGCACCTTGGCGTCCACGAACAGGTCCTGAACCTTCTTCTCCCCGCCCAGGCCCAGCGGCCGTATCCGGTCACCCGGTCGCCTGGATCGAACCACGACGTTGGGGCTGAGGGAGTCCGCATCCAGCCAGGCCTCAAACCGGGTGCGAGGCCGTGGTTCCCCTGGTGGCAGCCCGACGATCTCCGCCTTAGCGATCCACCCCGGCAGATCGGTGCGGCCCGGCACCGCCAAGGGCGTCTCTTTCATCGCCGGCGCTGACCTTCTGTCCGCGGCGGCGATGCGGACCGTACGCATACCCAGCGAGGCCGTCAGCCCGTGCCGTAACGAGACGCTGCCGCGGCCCTTGGCCAGGGCTTCCTCCACAGCAGCTATGTGGGCCGCCTCCAGCTCTGCGCTGGCGCCGGCCAGATGCCGCACGGATCTCCGCAGCAGTCGCGCCCGCAGCGCCGGGGCCAGGGAGCCGAAGGCTCGCCTGGGAAACGTGACGTCCTCTTCTCCGGGCGAAACCAGGGCGCGCCACTCGGCGTCTGCGGCGGCGTCCAGGTAGTCGACGGCGCCGGCGACGGCCTCCCCCAGGCGGCAGAGGGCGTCCTCGATCCTGGGATTGAATCGCCGCAGCGCCGGCAGGAGATCATGCCGCACGCGGTTTCGGCTGGCGTCCAGGAGGAGGTTGGTCGGGTCATGCCGGGGAGTCACGCCCGCCTCATGGCAGTAGCGGAGAGTGTCGGCGCGCGTGATCCCCAGCAGAGGCCGGGCCAGTGACGGCCCCCGGCCGAACGGCCACGACGAGCGCGGCCGCAGGCCGACGAGACCGTCCAGACCCGTGCCCCGCAGCAGGTGAAGTAGCACCGTCTCCGCACGGTCGTCCACGGTGTGGCCGAGGACGACCACACCCGCCTTCAGCCGTCTCGCATTGCCGGCCAGGAACTGGAATCGCAGATTCCGTGCCGCTTCCTCTATGGACTCCCCCTTCCTGCGGGCGCGTGCGCGCACGTCGCCGGCCGCGGTGGCGAAGGGCAGACCAAGGCCGGCCGCGAGGCCGCGGACGGCGGTCTGGTCGCCGCGCGCCTCCTCCCGTGAGCGGAGCTTGTGATCGAAGTGGGCCACCGCCAGTTCGATGCCTAGCTTTTCCGACAGGCGGGCCAGGATGAGGAGGAGCGCCATCGAGTCCTGTCCGCCTGAGACTGCAATCAGGACGCGGTCGCCTGGGTTCAGGACATTGTGGCGGCGGACGAAGCGCAGTACGGCAGCGTCAAGCCTCTTGGTGAAGGCACTGGTGGCCGCGAGGAGGCGAGCGGTGAGCGGCTCATTTTCGCGTGGCATAACGCAATAGGGCAGCGACCGCGCGTCGCCGCCCCGTTATTGTATCGCTTTCGTCGTGCCCTAGCGGATTAGTGTTTCCCACCAGAGATCGCTCTCTTCGGCAGTCTCCGCATCGGGCGCCGGCGAGGGAGCGGCGGAGATGACGGCGATTCCGGTCTCGCCCTCGCGCACCAGGCCTAGCTGCTCGCGGGCAACGGCTTCTATGTACTCGTCAGATTTGAGGTACTCCCGAAGCGCCTCAAGGCGATCGTATCGCTGCTGGAACTCGGCAATCTCCGCCCTCAGCCGGTCCTCACGGTCATTGAGGTGGCTGGAGCGCAGGGCGGCGGTAGCGCCTGTGACAAGGAAGTAGCCGACGATGACCGCCGTCACTCCCAGGATGAGGCGGGCGGTCGATATTCTAGGAAAACGCTTAAACACGTGCTTCTATTCTCGTATCAGGCCACTACCGTCGTCAACACCCGACACTAGTACAACGTCGCGGATTTCGCCAGGTTAGTCCCCTTCGAGGTGGCACGTGTCATTCAGTCGCACCAGGGTGAAGCGCTTCGGTCGCGTGTCCAGCACGGAGACGGCCCCCACGGAGTGGCGCAAGCGGCGGAACTGGACCAGATCCAGGCCGAGGACGCGCACCAGCAGTGTAAGGATCACGAAGTTGTGTGTGACCGCAGCCACCGTCTCCTCGTTGTGGCGGGCCGCCAGGTCAGCGATCGCAGACCACGCCCGCTCCTGCACGTCCAGCAAGCGCTCGCCCCCGGGCATCGCCTGCGTCGGGCCCTTGTCGCTGACCCATGCCTCCAGGAGACCGGGGAAGCGGGATCGCACCTCCTCAAAGGTAAGGCCGTCCGCTTCACCAATATCCATCTCAACGAGCCGTTCTTCAGTCTGGACGTCCACACCGTGGGGCGAGGCGACAGCGCGGGCCGTGTCCAGGGTGCGCCGCAGAGGGCTGGAGTAGACTGCTGCCAGGGGCTCCGGGGCCAGCGCCCGGCCCAGCCGCTCCGCTTGCCAGAGGCCGCGCTCGTTTAGGGGAACGTCGTCCCGTCCCAGGGCGAGGCCGCGGCGGTTGGACTCCGTTTCGCCGTGACGGACTAAGAACAGACGCACCTACTCAGGATACCTCAACGCGTTAGTCCCCGCTCTCCACCAGGCGGCGGTAGGCGCTGACGGCAGGCGGCGTCTGCTCCACGTACAGGCGGCGGCGGTGGATGCGAAGAGGCGGCTCAAGGCCCAGGGCGGCGACCACCTGGTCGGCGCGGCCGCTCCGCTCCTGGTCTATGCGTAGACGCATCTCCAGCCGGAAGAACCCCTCGCCCTCCGTCTCCAGCCGCAACGCCAGCACGAGCGGCCGCAAGTCGTAGCGATGCACCTTGGTCTCCCGCCGGTGTTCCCACGGGAGGGTCCGTGCCGCAAGCAGGTGGGCGATCGCGCCGCACACGTCCTTTGGTGAGCGTTTGTCGCGGGTCACGTCCACCTCATACTCGGCCCAGCGCACCTGTGTCTGCAGCGCCCGCAGCGCAACGCCGATCTCATGGCAACAGAGCGCCTCCAGTCCGGCCGGCATGTTGGCCCTCAGCGCCGCCAAAAACCGGGCAGGCTCCATTCGCTCGCTGAGGAAGACGTCGGCCAGCTCACACTCGGAGGTGACGCCCTGTGGCAGGGGCGCAGCCACCGAGATCTGCGCCGTCGGGCGCTTGCCCTCCGAGTAGGCCAGAGGGATCTGGGCCTGGCGCATCGCTAGCTCCAGGGCGCGCGTGACCTCAAGGTGCGAAAGCTCTCTCGCCTCGCCGCCGCGGGCAAAGGTGAGGCGCAGACGCTGGGCCTTCATTCTTGAAGGCGCGTGACGGTCATGCGCTCCACCTTGTGCGCCTGCACCTCGCTAACGGCGATACGGAGACCGTTGTAGACGAACTGTTCGCCCTGATCCGGGATGTGGCCCAGGTGGCTGAGGACGAAGCCGGCCACCGTCTCGTACTCACCCTCCGGCAGGCCCAGCTCCAGCTCCTCGTTAGCGTCGGAGATGCTCATGCCGCCATCGATCTCGAAGGTGCGTTCATCCAGGCTGACCACCTCCTCCTCGTGGCGGCGGAGCTCGTCGAAGACGTAGCCCACCAGCTCCTCCAGGAGCATCTCCAGCGTAAGGATGCCGGCGGTGCCGCCATACTCATCGGCCACGATGGCCATCTGCTGGCCGGAGCGCTGCATCTCGAAGAACAGGGCGCCCACGAACTTGGTCTCCGGCACGAACATCGCCGGCCGCATCGCCAGCTCCACCAGCGAGGCTTCGTCCAGGTGCTTCTCGGCCAATCCGCGCACGACGTCCTTGATGACCACGACGCCGACGACGTTGTCGGGGCTGTCGTGGAAGACGGGGAACCGCGAATGGGGGTGCTCCGCGAAGATGCCATAAAGATCGGCGAGGGTCATACCCTGCTCCAGCCACACCACCTCGGTGCGGGGAATCATGACCTCGTTGATGCGGCGGTCGCCGAAGTGGAACACACCCTCCAGCAGCTCCGCCTCCAAGTGCTCCACCACACCCTCCGCGGCGCCGATACCGATGAGCATGCGGAGCTCACCCTCGGTCACTGTCGGCGACTTCCCCAGCCGCCGGCCCCTCAGGAGGAGCCGCGCCAGCAGGTCAGGCACGAAGGCGACGACCACCAGCAGGGGCGTGAGCACCACCGTGGCGGCATGGATGAGCCGGCCGACCGCAAGGGCATAGCGCTCGGCGGCGCGCACGGCGAAGATCTTGGGCGTCATCTCGCCGAAGATGACCGCGACGATGGTGAGGAGGATGGTGGCCACGGCGATGCCCCAGCCGGCTGTGCCCACCAGTTCGATGGCGACGGCGGTGGCCAGCGCCGTGGCAAGGATGATGAACAGGTTCTGGCCCAGGATGACAAAAGCGAAAAAGCGGTCTTCCCGCTCCCATATCCGCTCAACGGAGCGGGCGGCGCGGCTGCCCTCGGCGGCCAGATGCTTCATCCGTACCCTGCTGACGGCCAAGACGGCCGCTTCGATGCTCGTGAAGAAGGTGAACAGCAGGAGGGAGACGATGAGGAGGGCGATGTTCAGGCCCAGCCCGCCGCCGCCCAGGTCCAGGCCGCTCTCCTGGGCCGCGACACCCAGCTCCGGCTGTAGAAGAGGTATGTACA
>MGNZ01000079.1:0-1565 GCA_001795235.1 Chloroflexi bacterium RBG_16_64_32
TCGACAACTGCTCGACCGTGATCACTACCGTGGGCTCCATAGACCTGAAGATCGACAAGGATGCCCCGGCTGACCCGGTCGTGGTTGGAGATGACCTGACCTTCACAATCACGGTCACCAACGACGGCACGGTGTCGACGACAACGGTCGGTGCGAATGCCGTGCTTGTGCGCGACGCTCTACCGACAGGGTTGGACTTCTTGTCCGAGGTCTCTCCCGACTTCGACTGCGCCGAGACTGCGCCCGGCTCTAACATCGTGGAGTGCACCGGGGACCTCGCGGCCCAGGCCAGCACCACCATTACTATCACGGCGGATGTGACAGCGTCTGCGCAAGCGCCCATCGAGAACACCGCCGTAGTCGACCCCAATGGCGTCATCACCGAGAGCAACGAGGCGAACAACGAGTCCAGCACCTCGAACGGCGCCGGCATTGACCTGGTGCTTGTGGATGTGACCGATCAGCCTGATCCGGTGCCGCACGGCAGCACGGTGACTTACACGATCATCGTGACCAACGGCGGCTCAGCCAACGCCACCGGCGTGAAGATTCGGGACGTCTTCGACAGCACCACGGATCTGTCAGTGGTGTCCGCTCTCGCGTCTCAGGGCTTCGCCTGCGACGACGATCTCAGCGACTCGACCGTCGAGTGCAACGGCAACCTCGCGGCCAGCCAGTCCACGACGATTACGATCGTCTTGTTGACGGGCGTGAACACGCCGGCCAGCCTGGGTAGTACCATCACGGTCGACCCGCTCCTGACGATCCTCGAGGCGGATGAGCTCAACAACGAGGACACAGAGACGACGACCGTCTCAGGACCGGTCTGCTCGAGCTGCGTTGACCTCGTCATCTCGCCCATCAGCGGACCCGACAATGCCTCAAACGGTGACGCGGTGGTCTTCGCATTCACGGTCAGCAACATCGGCGACACGAGCACCGACACCACCGGGTTGCCAGACCTGCTGGTCGACTTCGACTTCACCGGGGGAGGTACGTTCAGCTTCGACGGTGCCACTCCCACAGGCCCCGGAGCGAGTGATTTCACGTGTCCGGCCGAATACTGTGAGGGCGAACTGGATCCGGGCGAGGGGGTAGTCATCCTGGTCTTCGTCACGATGGGCAACGCCGACCTGGAGATCAAAGCGATGGCGGACCCGACCGACCCGCCCATGGGGGCCGGGAATCCGGCAGCGCCGGGAGCCATCAGCGAGTTTGACGAAGCTAACAACGGGCCGGTGACCAGGACCGTCGTGCTGGTCCCGTAATTATTCGGAGTCCGACGGGGACGGCCGCTGCGGGGGCGGTCGTCCCCCCGGCCGGCATGAAGAGTAAAGAAGCCGCGAGGACCGCACACGGACGGGCATTCTGAGGAGGGAGCCGAAATGAACCCGACAGATAGAGATCAGCCGTCGAGACAGCTCTTGCGGGTCCGGCCCTTCCGTCTCGCCAGCATCGCGGCGCTGGCGCTGGTCATTGGCGGCATCGCTATCTTGGCGTCGCCGGGGGAGTCTCTCGCCATAGAGGCGGAGGGGACCTGCGGTAAGAAGTACGTTGCGGGCGGG
>MGNZ01000079.1:1618-2151 GCA_001795235.1 Chloroflexi bacterium RBG_16_64_32
CCTGCTAGACGACCACGTGGCGAAGTACGGTTACTGCCTGTTCAACACCGCTAAGAACGAGACCACATCGTCGACATTCATAACGGGCGGGCAGCTCGCCCAGACCTGGAATCTCAGACCGGACCTGATCACCCTGACGGTTGGCGGCGAGAACTCGTCCATCGTCGACCTCATCACCAAGTGCTTCGACAAGGTGAAGGACCATGACTTCTCGGGCGCGAACGCCTGCGCGGCAGCGGTTTATGCCAACGAGTCAGCGTACACGAGCCTCTACAACAACCTGATCACCATCCTTCAGCAATATAAGATGATCATGGCGGGGCGGCCTCAGCTCATCGTCGCCGTCACGGGCTACCCCAATCCCTACCCCAGGTCTACCGAGGTGCTCGATGAGATCACTCTGTTGTGCACCGGCACAATAGACGCCATAACGTCCTGCAGCACCCGCTGGGCCCAGCTGCCACCGGCGCTCACAACCCTCGATAATGCAATCAAGAAGCTGAACACGACCATAGAGAAAGCGGTGAAGCCGT
>MGNZ01000079.1:2176-3104 GCA_001795235.1 Chloroflexi bacterium RBG_16_64_32
GAACCCCTACGACAAGTTCAAGGACCACGTCATGAAGATGGAGGTGACCCTCAAGCTGGACCAGGTGTGCCACCTCTGCGGGACGCAGTACCAGTACAGAGACAGCCACAGCTCGACTAAGAACCTGGGCTCTGATGATCCCTACTTCGTCGAAGGGTCTGACGGCACCAAGTCCCCCGACTACCTCTACCCGGGCCCGCTGATCAACCCGCCGGTCGTGATTGAACGCAAGTCGCAGAAGACCGTGGGCATGGGCATCCACCTGAACGACGACGGCGGCAAGTGCATGTCCGACGTGATCTGGGAATGGGATACGCCTGAGCCGGGCGTGACGCCGCTGAAGTGGAAGCTGGGTATCGCGGAGCAGCCGAACTCGAACATCTGTCAGTGATCCCCGTGTCTATGCGCGCAGAAAGGACGAACGCAATGAAGCTACCGGCCGTCCTCGCAGCCGTCGTTTTGCTGATGCTTGCTGGCTCATTGACGGCAAGCGCCGCCCCCAACACCGGGACCACTGCCCTCCTGGGCCCCGCGGTCTCCGGCTCGCAGGTGGACGTCGATGTCTCCGTCACCGGCGGCATGCCCATCGTGCCTTATGAGTACGCTATCCAGAACGAGTGCTACTTCAACGGCAAGGCATCAGGTAACCCGGACTCTTTCCAGCGAGATGACATCGTTTTCTGGTTTGACGTCGGAGGCGTTGCCCACGCCACCATGCCGGTCTACTTCCATGACATCCCGGCGGATTCCGCCTGCAAGGTTTTCCTCATCCGGAACAACACGGCAGTGAAGGGGTCGACCACAATCTATACTGTCGGCCCTTAAGGGTGCCCACACCGGGGGTCACGCCTCGGAAATGGTTGCTGCGAATACCGGAGGCGCCGAACTCCAACATATGCCAGTGACGTCGGCGCTGTCGACGGCAGAA
>MGNZ01000079.1:3282-14792 GCA_001795235.1 Chloroflexi bacterium RBG_16_64_32
CCCAGGAGACGGGCCACCCGCTCCACGTCCCCTTGCGACAGGGCATGGCGGACGGAGCTGGAGCCAACCTTCTCGCCGTCCTCGACCAGGAGGGGCGCCACTTCCAGCCGGAAGCCTAAGGACTCACCGGTGCTGCGCAGGACGCTGACGGTACCCTCGCGGTTGCGGCCCAGGGCGAAGTCGGTCCCGACCACGAGGAGCTTCATGTCCAACTCCTCGGTGAGGAGCGATAGGAAGTCGCGGGCCGAGAGCTGGGCCAGCTCCGAGGTGAAGGCGAGGACGGCCACGGCGTCGAGGCCCGAGGGCCTGCAGGAGCTCGACGCGCTCCTCCACGGAGGTGAGATAGGTGACAGCGGTGCCGGGGTGGAGGACGGCGCGGGGATGGGGGTTAAAGGTGACGGCTACACTGGCAAGCCCCTCGCGCTGGGCGCGCTCCAGGAGGAGCCCCACCAGGTGCTGGTGGCCCCGGTGGACGCCCTCGAAGACACCGATAGTGACGGCGCTAGGATGGCCAGGGGCGATGCGGGAGAGCTCGCGGCGGGCCAGGGTAACGGTCATGATCGGGCGGTCTCCACCAGAGCGCGGAGGTTAGCCTCCGGCGTTTGTGGATCGATGGAGCAGTCAGGGGCCAGGAGGAAGCGCCGACCTTGGGTCTCTTCGATGGCGCGGCGGGCCTCGGCGGCGACGTCGGCGGGGGAGCCGCCGCTGATGGTGGACTGGTGGGAGACGCCGCTCATGACGATCCGCCCTCCGGCGGAGGCGGCGACATCGGTCAGGGAGGGGTTGGTGGCGGAGTGGGCAGCCCAGTGGAAGGCGCTGACGGGGTAGTCCAGGAGACGGAGGAGGTGGTTGTTATCGCGGCAGACGCGAAGGACGTTAAAGGGGGCGCCCTGGACGGCGTTCAGGACGCGCAGGTCAAGATTTCAGATACGAACGGCCAGATACGAACGGCAGGGCAGGTAAGCGAAGCCGGCGCCAGCAGAAAGGAAAGCCCAAGGTTAAGTCCTTTGCTTTCCATGCGAGCCGCTGCTTCGATCCCGGTCGCCCGCTCCAGATGTGAGAGAAGGGTCGTCTAGATGGTCGTCGTCAGACGACTATCTGCTTGGGCTCGTAGGAGGCCCTTGGGCGAGAAGCGGCCAGGCCGGGCGGCCCTCTGCCCTTCCTAATCGACGACGCGAGGCTGCGAACTGATCCTGGCAAAACGGTAGCCGAGGCCGCGCTCCGTAAGTATGTATCGCGGGTTTCGTGCGTCGTCGCTCAGCTTCTCCCGCATCCGGGCGATGTGCACTTTAAGGAGTAGCACATCGTCACGGCTCTCAACTCCCCAAACCCGGGCCACGAGCACGTCGTGAGGCACGACGCGGCCCGCGTTGTTCACCAGGTGAGAGAGAAGCCGAGACTCGATGGGTGTCAGCTTGATAGACTCCCCCCTCACCACAACCTTCGATTCCCCCAGGTCGATGGTCAGGTTCTCGTCCACCACGATGCGGGCAGAGTTCTCTACGCCTTGAAGTCGTGACCGTCGGAGGACGGCCTGCGTCCGGGCGAGCAGCTCCAGGGGGTCGAAGGGCTTGACGATGTAGTCATCGGCGCCTATATCCAGGCCCTTGAGTCGATCCGTGAGCTTCCCCCTGATGGTCAGCATGAGGATAGGCACGTCCGAACGTTGCCGCAGGCGGCGACAGACGTCGAGGCCGCTTATTCCCGGCAGGCCCACGTCCAACACGACCAAGTCCGGCTGTTGCTCTTCGAAGAGCTTCAGGGCCGTTTCTCCATCACCGGCAGCAATAACCTCGCACTCTTGCCACCGAAGGTTGAAGGCAAGGGTTATCAGCTCCGCAACGTCGGGCTCGTCATCCACCACCAGAATTTTCATCGCTACCCTCCTTGGGAAGGGTGAAATGGAAGGTGCTGCCATGGCCCGGCCTGCTGGTAACCCAGATCTGCCCTCCGTGGAGCTCTACCACCGCCTTGGCAATGGCCAGGCCGAGGCCAGAGCCCGCCCGCTTCCCGGGCCCGCGGGGACGCGAGTAGAACCGCTCGAAGATATGCTGCTGCTCCGCTCGTCGGATGCCGGGCCCAGTATCGGTGATGCGTACCAGGTAGTCGCGCTCCTGCTCTTCGAGGACAGCCGTCACCTGGCCTTGCGCGGGCGTGAACTTGCAGGCGTTGGAAAGCAGGTTCGTGACCAATTGATCCAGCCGCTCCTTATCACCGAGAACCCAGCACGGGCATGAAGAGCATTCTACTGTAACGGTTAGGCGATTCTCCTCCGCCAGGGGTCTTACGGCGGCAACGCTATCCTCCAGGACCGTCCTCAAGTCGCAGGGCTCCAGGTGGAGGGCGCCCTGCCCGCTCTGCAACCAAGCCAGATCTAGGACACCTTCCAATAGCGTTTGAAGCCGCTGGGTATTCCGCGATAGGCTGGCAACCAGGCTCTGCGCGTGCCCTCCCCGCTCTGACGTGGCGGATGTCAAAAGCCCCACCGCGGCGCGGATGGAGGTGACGGGGGTGAGCAGTTCGTGGGAGACGCCAGTCAGGAACTCATCCTTGAAGCGAGCAGCCGCGGTCAGCGCCTCGGCGTCCCTGGCCTCCGCCCAAAGATGGGCGTTCTCCACAACAATGGCCGCCTGGTTGGCCACGGCCTGAAGGAAGCGGATGTCTTCCTCAGTGAAGGCCATCTCATGGCGGAGATTGAGCAGGATCAGCGCCCCCAAGGTGGAATCGGTGGCCACGAGGGGAACACACACTGCGCTCGGCCGCGCGCCTAGCCGGCCGCGAGCTGCCATCAAGAGCTCTCGATTTTCGGGCGTCAAGTCGGCCACGTTGACGCCTATCGCATCAGCGCCGATGCAGAGGAGCGGCTCCCTTCGCTGAAAGACCTTGCCCACAATGCCCTCCCCTGGCCTCAACCGGACGCGTGAAAAGGGCTCCCACTGGTAGCCCACCACGGCCTTGGCACCAAGACAGTCCTCCTCAGCGTCATACAGAAAGAGGGCTGCTGCGTCAACCGCCTCAAAGGGGGCCACGGCACGGGCCAGGATCGTCTCCAGGAGCCTATCGAGATCCCTGGCTGCCTGAAAAGTGGTGGAGATATCCAAGAGGGTGGCCAGTTCTCTGGTGCGGTGCTGGACAGTGTGTTCCAGCTCCTCGTTCCAGCGCTCCATGCGCCGGTGCCACGTCCTAAGTTGGCCTCGCATGTCGTCCAGACGGCGGGCGAGAACGCCTATCTCGTCCTGCCCCACCGCGGGCACAGGCGTCTCCAGATCGCCTGCAGCGATACGCTCGCTGGCCCAGATGAGCCTGCCCACGGGCCTGGTGACCGACCGCACCAATACCCAGGTCAGCAGCAGGATGACCAGCAGAGACAGTCCTCCAACCATCAGCGCCTGCCAGCGCAGGTTGTTGGCGGGTGCCAGCACGTCCTCCTCCGGCTCACGCAGGACAACGCCCCAGGGGATGCTCTCCGTGGGAGCGAATGCGAAAACGTCCTTGCGGCGTTCGCCCTTCTCATCGTGGCAGCTATGGCAAGTGGAGACGTCAGTTTCCTGGGTGGAGATGAGGTCGGCAAAGTGGGCAGAATGCTCGCTGGTGCGGGTAAGCGGCTCGTCTATGGATCTGCTGATCACTGTGCCACTTTCGTCCACGAGTTCGAGGTAGGCTCGCTCCCCCACACCTCGGGCGGGCAAGGAGATAGTCGAGCCCAGGTAGTCGGGGTCGATGAGGCCCACCAGATAACCGGTGACTGCGCCATCGGGTCCTGCGACCGGAACCGCCATGCAGACCCCAGAGCCGTCCTCAAAGGGCCAGGTGCCGTACACGGGGGACACGCTGCTGTCCGCTTGTGCCGATCGCGGGCAAGGGTAGTCGGCAAGGCTGGCCCCCAGGGCATCGGAGAAGGCCGCGTCGGTAGCCACCACACTCCCATGCTGGTCAAGGATCAGGATGTGCGAGAACTCCTCCTGTCCCTCCAGCAGGGAGGGCAGTTTGCTCCCGGCCTGTGCGGGGTCATATCCCTCTTTGCTCAGTTGCGCCGCCATCGCCTCCAGGCTGCTGCTGCGGTGAGACATAGACTCGTCGATGCGCTCCGCCACCAGTTGGGCGATGACCAGGCGCTGCTGGAGGAGGCGATCGGTCTGTTCATCCACGGAGCGCACTCCCAGGAAGGCCACCACAGAGATGACCACGGCTAGTATGCCCGCAGCGAAGACCGCCACCCTCCATCTTAGGCCGCTGGGCAAACCCAACCTCATGGCCGTTACTCGACACGCTCCAAGCGGGCCCTGAACCAAGTTGCGATAGGTAACTTCCGTGTTAATTGTATCATTATTGTTATAAGGGCCTTCCTCAGCCCGTGTTCCTTTGCCAGGGGGCGCTCGCCGGGAGGCCACCGCTGGCCGCCTCCGGCCGGTCGACGGACGTCTAACCTGTCCGGCGTCTGAGAAGGCAGCGAGGTGTCTCCGGCTGTGGGAGGACGTACCCGGGGGCCGAGGGGCTCAGTGCCAGTGCCTAGCGGCGCTTCCTGGCCTCTTCTTCGACCCCGCGCCACCGAATGGGTGCCACCGCTCGGACAGCGTTGCGCAGGCCCAGATAGGCCGCGAAGAGGAGGCCAACAAAAGGCAGGACCAGTACGTACAGTAGGCCCAGCAAGGGCCCGATCAGCAGCACCAGAACTCGCGACACCCGGTGGTAGGCCTCCCCCTCCCCTGGCGGCAGCGTTTCCCCGTCGGGGACGGCGACGAACTCCCAGGTCTTGTTCTTCCAGTAGATCCCCTCGGCCACGACTTCGCCAGGGTAGTACTTGCGCCTCATTGCTGACCAACCCCCTGCCAGCTGAGAGCGCCCTCTTGCGGTCGCTTTTCAGTGGCTTTCAATTGGCCCTCATCGTCGCTGTCCCAGGCGCCTTGGGGTATCCGGGCCATGTCGCCTCCACTTCCATCGGTGTCGCCGTTGGCCAAACAGTAGCCGCCACCGTAGTGGGTGAGGATATGGCACGGGTGTCGGGGCTCGGCCTCGATCTTGCGGCGGAGGCGATAGATGTAGGTCTTCAGGTACTGCGGCTTGTCACGGTACTCCTCGCCCCAGATGCGGGCCAGCAGGGTCGTGTGGCTGACCACGTGGCCGGCGTTGCGGGCCAGCTCCTCCACGATGCGGTACTCCTTGGCCGTGAGGTCCAGGTTCCTGCCCCGCAGCCTCACCTGGCGCTGGGGGAAGTCGAACGTCAGGTCGCCCCAGCGGCAGCGGAGAAGGCCCGGCCGCTGGTTGCCCGGCATCGCCCTGGTGCGGCGCAGGCGGGCGTCGATACGGGCCATGAGGATGCGATAGCTGAAGGGCCTGGTGATGTAGTCGTCGGCCCCCGCCTCAAAGCCCTGCGCTACGTCTTCCTCACGGTCCTTGGTTGCCAGAAGGATCACATGGACGTCTGAGCCAGCGCGAAGGCGGCGGCATACCTCGAAGCCGTCGACGTCGGGCAGCGCTATGTCCACGACCGCCAGGTCCGGGTCTTCCGCCTCCGCTATCGCCAGAGCCTCCGTCCCGTTGCAGGCGGTGATCAGGTCGTAGCCCGGTCGATAGACGTGGAAGGCCTCACCTAGGATCTTTATGGACTCCTTCTCGTTATCGACCAGCAGTATCTTCACCGTTCGTCACCCTTGCCTGTTGTTGTTGTCTAGCCTCCTGCTACTTGTGATATCCTTCGTTGCGGCCCTAAGGAGTCGAGGACCTCCTAGTTATCACGCTAGCACGGCGAAGTAACAGCTGTGGTTTCCCCAAGTAGCAGGATTGTTAAGTTGTGCAGACTCTCTTCCCTTCGGTTCGGCCCTGCTCTCCAGCGGGGACAGGGTGGGCTGAAAGCGGAGGGGATGCGTCCGTCTTGTCAGACAGAGCGGCCCAACGGCAGCGGCCTGCTCCTCTGGCGAGGGGGGTTTGTGATAGAATTAACAAGGAGCGCCCTGTGCACGAGCTGGCAGCAGCCCAGGATGTCCTGAAGGTTGTGCTCGAGACGGCCCAGGCCCAGCGGGCGCGGCGGGTCACGGCTATCTCATTGAAGGTGGGACGCCTCTATGCTATCGACCAGATCGAGAGCCTTATCGCCGCCCTCGCCAGCGGCACCATAGCCGAAGGTGCGAGGCTGGAGATCGAGGCGGTGCCTGGCCCCGGGCTGGCGGTGGAGAGCCTGGAAGTAGAATAGAGGGAGGCCATGGCCGTCCGAGCGCAGGTCATAGTTCGGGGTATCGTGCAGGGAGTAGGCTTCCGTCCTTTCGTCTACCGCCTTGCCCAGGAGCACCGGCTCGCCGGGTGGGTTCTCAACTCCACTCAGGGCGTGGTCATTGAAATCGAGGGCGAAAGGGACCGGATCGATCGATTCCTCACGCAGCTCACGACCGGGCCGCCGCCCCAGGCCCTAATCGAGAGGGTCGAGACCAGTTTCCTGCCTCCGATGGGGTACTCCTCCTTCGTCATTGAGGCGAGCCGTGAGGGAAATGAGTTCGTCCTTATCTCACCGGACATCTGCATCTGCGCCGACTGCCTGAGGGAGCTCCGCGACCCCCAGGACCGTCGCTACGCGTATCCGTTCATCAACTGCACCAACTGCGGCCCGCGCTTCACCATCATCAGCGATATCCCCTACGACCGCCCCAAGACGACGATGCGCGTCTTTACCATGTGTTCCCGCTGCGATGACGAGTACCATGATCCCGGCGACCGCCGCTTCCATGCGCAGCCCAACGCCTGCCCTGCTTGCGGTCCCCAGGTAGAGCTCGTCGGCAACGGCGATCGCCTCTGGGAGGGCACCTCTGGGCTGGAGGCCATCGACACGGCCCGTCGCCTGCTGGCGGAAGGCGCCATCGTGGCGGTCAAGGGGCTGGGTGGCTTCCACCTGGCCTGCGATGCCACGAACCCGCGGGTGGTGGCCACCCTGCGCGAACGGAAGCGCCGCATCGACAAGCCCTTCGCCGTCATGTCCCTGGACGTGGAGACGCTCGGCCGCTACTGCCAGGTAAGCGAAGGGGAGGCGCAGCTCCTGGAGGCGCCTGCCCGCCCCATCGTCCTTCTGCGCCGCCGGCCCGATTCTCCTATCGCGCGAGAAGTGGCCCCGGGCAACAATTACACGGGCGTCATGCTTCCCTACACCCCCCTGCACTACGTGCTGCTGGAAGGAGCGGGCCGGAACGGCGCTGAGTTTCCCCCGGCCCTAGTGATGACTAGCGGCAACTTCAGCGAGGAGCCTATCGCCACCGATAACGAGGAGGCGATGGAGCGCCTGGGCCAACTGGCCGACTACTTCCTCCTTCATAACCGCGACATCCACGTCCGCTGTGACGATTCGGTCACCCGGCTCGTCCGGGGGCGGGAGGCCATCGTTCGTCGCTCCCGTGGCTACGCGCCCTTCCCAGTCCGGTTGAATTTGGAGCTGGAGGAGGTTCTGGCCTGCGGTGCGGAACTCAAGAACACCTTCTGCTTGACCAAGGGGACTTACGCCTTCCTCAGCCAGCACATCGGCGACATGGAGAACTACGAGACCTACGAGAGCTACCGTTCCGCTATTGAGCACTTCCGGCGGCTGTTTCGGGTGGAGCCGCGGGCCGTTGCGCATGACCTCCATCCGGACTATCTGGCCACTCGCTACGCCTTCGAATTGGCGGAGGCGGAGGGACTGCGTAAGATCGGCGTCCAGCATCACCATGCCCACGTGGTGAGCTGCATGGCCGAAAACGGGGTGACCGATGAGGTGATCGGCGTGGCCTTTGATGGCACCGGCTACGGCGCCGATGGACGAATCTGGGGCGGCGAGTTTCTCCTGGCGGACTACAGCCGCTTTCGCCGCCTGGCCCACTTCAAGTACGTCCCCCTGCCGGGTGGAGAGGCGGCCATCCGGCGGCCCTATCGCATGGCGGTGAGTCACCTGTTGAGCGCTTTCGGAGAGCAGGCGCTGGACCTCCCCCTGGAGCTATGGTCGCGGGTCCACCCGGCGGAGCTCGCCCTCATCCGGCGCATGACGGAGGCGGGAGTGAACTGCCCCCTGACCTCCAGTTGTGGCCGCTTGTTCGACGCGGTGTCGGCCTTGCTGGGCGTCCGCGGCGTGGCCAACTACGAGGGCCAGGCCGCCATTGAGCTGGAGATGCTGGCCGCTGAAGGAGTGGACGAGGCCTATGATTGGGATCGCTCATCGGCCCATCCCATGGTCATCGATCCTGCTCCCCTGCTGCGAGGCGTCGTATCGGATATGATGCGAGGGGTGGACACCAGGGTCATCTCGGCGAAGTTCCACAACACCATCGCTGTCATCATCGCCGCTGTGACCGCGGCCGCCCGCGAGGGGACGGGGGTGGGCAAGGTGGCCCTAAGCGGCGGCGTCTTTCAGAACGTGTACCTTCTGGAACGCACCCTCGGTGAACTGGAGCGACGAGGGTTCGAGACGCTGACTCACCACCAGGCGCCCGCCAACGACGGCGGCATCGCCCTGGGCCAGGCGGTTATCGCCTCCGCCCGCGTCACTAGAAAGGGGAGCTAGCCATGTGTCTGGCCATACCGGCGCGCGTCATCGAGATCAATGAGGGGGAGGGACTGGTGGAACTGGCGGGAGTGGTGCGGGAAGTGAGCTTCATGCTCCTCCCCGACGCGCGAGTGGGCGACTACGTCCTCCTCCACGCTGGCTACGCCCTCCAGAAGGTGGACGAGGCGGAGGCCGAGGAAACCATCCGCCTCCTTGCGGAGATCGCCGAGGTCGGGAGGTCCCACGCATGACCATGCGTTACGTGCAGGAGTTCCGCGATGGCGCTGCCGCCCAGGGTCTGGTGGCTCGGATCGAGGCGGCGGCCAGCCGACCGGTGAACCTGATGGAGGTGTGCGGCACCCATACCGTGTCCGTCTTCCGCCACGGCATCCGGGGCCTTCTGCCGCCGCCGGTGAATCTGCTTTCCGGCCCCGGCTGTCCTGTCTGTGTCACCACCAACGCCGACATCGATAAGGCCATCGCTCTGGCCCAACAGGAAGGGGTGACACTGGCCACGTTCGGCGACATGATGAAGGTGCCGGGCAGCTATCAGAGCCTCCAGCAGGCTAAGGCCGATGGCGCCGACGTGCGGGTGGTCTATTCGCCCCGCGACAGCGTGCGCCTGGCTCGCGACAATCCCCACCGGCCGGTGATCTTCTTCGCCGTGGGCTTCGAGACCACGGCTCCCACCATCGCTGCCTCCCTGTTGGAGGCCCAACGGCTGGGCGTCACGAACTTCTACGTTTTCGCGGTGCACAAGCTGATCCCCCCGGCGATGATCGCGCTCTTGGAGTCGGGGGAAGTGCGCATCGATGGCTTCATCTGTCCAGGCCACGTCAGCGTGATCATCGGCTCCCGGCCCTATGAGCCCATCGCCAAGCGTTATGGCGTGCCCTGCGTTATCTCTGGCTTCGAGCCCCTGGATGTGCTCCAGGGCATCGAAATGCTTCTCCGCCAGACCGCCGAGGAGTTGGCGGAGGTGGAGATCCAGTACTCGCGGGGCGTGCGGCCGGAGGGCAATCCGCTCGCCCGGGAGCTCATGTATCGGGTGTTCGAGGTGAGTGATGCCGGCTGGCGGGGCTTGGGCTGTATTCCGGGTAGCGGGCTGAAGCTGCGGCCCGAGTATCGTGCCTTCGATGCCGAGCAGGCCTTCCCTGTGGAGCCGCCGCCGACCAAGGAGCATCGGGGCTGCCTCTGCGGCGAAGTGTTGCGCGGCGTCATCACGCCGCCCGAGTGCCCCCTCTTCGCCAAGGCCTGCACCCCGGAGAAGCCCATCGGCCCCTGTATGGTGTCCAGCGAGGGCACCTGCGCCGGCTGGTATCAGTATGGCCCCCGTTCGTAGGAGGATTTAGTTCGCCATGGCCAAGGCCAGCAAGATACTTCTCGCTCACGGCAGCGGTGGTCGTCTCAGCCATGACCTCGTAGCCAAGGAGTTCGTCCCCCCTTGGCAGAACCCCATCCTGGACCAGCTCAACGACTCGGCCGTGTTCTCCCTGAGCGCCGACGGCAGCGGGCCCCGGTTGGCCTTCACCACTGACTCGTACGTGGTCAAGCCTCTCTCCTTCAAAGGGGGCGACATCGGCCGGCTGGCCGTGTGCGGCACGGTGAATGACCTGGCAATGGTGGGAGCGAAGCCCCTCTACCTCTCGGCCAGCTTCGTCATCGAGGAGGGGTTGCCCCTTTCCACGCTGCGGGCTGTGGTGCGCTCCATGCGGGAGGCGGCTGCTGAGGCGGGCATCCAGATCGTCACCGGCGACACGAAGGTGGTGGAGCGCGGTGCCGCTGATGGGCTGTTCGTGAACACGGCCGGCGTGGGCCTGGTGCCGGCGGGACTGGAGATCGGCGGCGACCGGGCCCGGGTAGGCGACGCCGTCATCCTCTCTGGCAGCATCGGGGACCACGGCATCGCGGTCCTCTCCCAACGGGAGGGCCTGGAGTTCGAGGCGGCCGTGGAGAGCGATGTAGCTCCCCTGAACGGACTGGTGGCGGTCATGCTGGCGGCGAGCCCCAACGTTCGCGTTCTGCGCGACCCCACCCGCGGCGGGCTGGCCACGTCTCTGAACGAGATAGCGGCTCAATCCAACGTGGGAATAGCCATCGAGGAGACGACGATCCCCCTAAACGACAGCGTGTGGGCTGCCTGCGAGATGTTGGGCTTCGACCCGCTGTACGTGGCCAACGAGGGCAAGCTGGTGGCTGTGGTGGCTCCGGAGGACGCTGAGCAGGTGCTGGCTGCCATGCGGGCCACTAGGTATGGGGAGCAGGCAGCGATCATCGGCGAGGTGGTCGCTGAGCCCGCCGGCAAGGTACTGATGAGGACAGCCATCGGCGGCACCCGCATCGTCCACATGCTGGTCGGGGAGATGCTCCCCCGCATCTGCTAGTCTCCGGCACGCGGTGACGGCCGCGGCCTCAGCGCTTTGGGCCTAGTCCCTCCCTCTCGTCTCGAGCCGGAGCCCGGCCCTCGCCCTGCCTTTCTGATACAACATTGCCGACAATTGCAACTCCAGTGCGACGATCCGTAACGAGAATTGCAACGGTCACGGCATAAGATTTAGTAGGAATAAAGGCCAAGCCGATCTTTGCTCCTGGGGCAGCGCCAAAGGCAGCGCGGAAGCAGGGCAAAGGAGTGATTGGCCAAAAGGGGTTGGCGCATGGGAGTCGCAATGGCCCTAGGCCTGCTGCTCGTTGCTCTCGTCATCGTGGCGGCTATCATCATCGCCCTGGGCTGGGGCATGGTCCAGGTTGCGCACCTGGGCTTCGTCGCTGCACGAGGCGCGGTGCGCCGCGGCCGTTCCTGATCCTGGCGTGGCCATTCCCTCAGGCCCAGGCAGAGCGACAGCCGCTAGCGAGAGATGAGCGCCGCCATTGGCGTAAGCACGCGAAGAAGAGGCTGAGGCCTGCGGGTCGCCGTAACGTTACGGCGACATGGCAGACGCGGGATAGATGTACCGGCCATCTTAGTACCAATGGCCTATAGCAACCTCATCGTGCGGATGTTACGCTCACGGTA
>MGNZ01000080.1:0-762 GCA_001795235.1 Chloroflexi bacterium RBG_16_64_32
GTATGCTTTGCTTGCCGTTCGTTTCCGTGACGAGAGGCCGGGACCCATCATGGAGCCGCGAATCCAGTACGCCCAGACCAAGGACGGGGTCAGCATCGCCTTCTGGACCCTGGGAGAGGGCGAGCCGCTGCTGCACCTGGCTCCTTCATTCAGCCATATTCAGATGGAGTGGCAGATACCGAAGATACGCGCCTGGTATGAGCGCCTAGCGGAAAAGAGAACGCTCATCCGGTGCGACGCCAGGGGCGTGGGGCTGTCGCAGCGAGAACTGCCCCGCTGGCCACCGTGGACCGAGTGGGTCCGGCTGGACCTCGAGGCGGTCGTAGACCGGCTGGGACTGCAGCGGTTCGCCATCTTCGCGCCCATGCATGGGGGACCGGCGGCCGTCGCGTACGCGGCCGGCAATCCGGAGCGGGTCTCGCAGCTTATCCTGTGGTGCACGTACGCCCGGGCCGCTGACTGGACGACGTCGCCGCAGGTCCAGGCGATTCGCGCACTCATCGACAAGGACTGGGACACATTCGCCGAGGCGGCGGCCCACGTCCTCCTGGGTTGGTCGGCAGGCGACGAGGCGCGCCGGTTCGCCACGTTGATACGCGAGAGCACGACGCCAGAGGGGTTTCAGATGGCGGTACGCATTGTGAACGAGGTTGACGTGACGGCGTTGTTGCCGCGGGTGAAGTGTCCCACGCTGGTGCTGCACCGCCGGCAGGTCCGGCTGCTCGGCGTGGACGTCGCCACGGGCCTCGCTTCCCGCATCCC
>MGNZ01000080.1:861-1573 GCA_001795235.1 Chloroflexi bacterium RBG_16_64_32
CGCATGGTGCGGGAGGCGCTGAAGGCCCACGGCGGCTCGGAGGTTAAGGCGCTGGGCGACGGATTCATGGCGTCATTCTCCTCGGCCACGAGGGCCCTGGAGTGCGCCATCGCCATCCAGCGCGCGTTCGAGGCGCGGAACGCATCCCTTCCCGCTCACCCTGTCGCCAAAGGCGACTCGCCTGGGCGAGAGCCTGTCGAAGGGCGAGCGGAGCCACAACCTTCCGCTCATGCTTCGAGAGCCTCAGCACGAGCGGACAGAGACGCCGGCGCGTCGTTGGAGCCCCTACGCGTCCGCATCGGGCTGAGCGCGGGGGAGCCGATAGCCGAGGACGACCCGGACGGGCGCGGCGACCTGTTTGGGACGGCGGTCATAGAGACGGCTCGAATCGCGGCGACGGCTAACGGGGGCGAGATTCTGGTAGCCAACGTCGTGAGGGAATTGACCAAGGGTAAGGAATTCCTGTTCTCTGACCGCGGAGAGACGTCGCTCAAGGGGTTCGAGAATCCGGTGCGACTGTACGAGGTGAGCTGGTCGGAGGAAGGGTGACGCCACCGGTCAGGCTGAAGCCTGACCCTCCGAAAGCACGCCGCGGCCAGACGGTGTTCCTTCTCTCAAACCCCGGTGCTAGAATCGGGCCAAGGAGCCCTTCGACTTGGCTCAGGACAGGCCCTTCGACATGCCCTTCGACTTCGCTCAGGACAGGCTCAGG
>MGNZ01000080.1:1609-1800 GCA_001795235.1 Chloroflexi bacterium RBG_16_64_32
AAGTGGCCGCCAGGATCGCCGCCGGCGAGGTGGTGGAGCGGCCCGCCTCCGTCGTCAAGGAGCTTGTCGAGAACGCCCTGGACGCGGGCGCCGCCGCCGTTTCGGTGGAGATTGGAGGCGGTGGCGCGGACACCATCCGCGTCGTCGACGACGGCTGCGGCATGGCCCCCGGGGAGCTGGACCTGGCCTTC
>MGNZ01000080.1:1806-3336 GCA_001795235.1 Chloroflexi bacterium RBG_16_64_32
CACGCCACCAGCAAGCTCGCCGACGATGACCTCGTGCGCATCACTACGCTCGGCTTCCGCGGCGAGGCCCTGCCCGCCATCGCCGCCGCGGCCGAGGTCGAGATCGTATCGCGGCCCGCGGACTCCCAGGCCGCCGCCTACATCCGGCTGAGCGACGGCGCGGCCGCCGAGCGCGGCAGCCGGGGCTCGCCCGTGGGCACCAGCGTCACAGTGCGTCATCTGTTCGCCCGCCAGCCGGCGCGGCGCAAGTTCCTCCGCTCTCCTTCGACTGAGGCCAACCGGATAGCCTCCGTGGTCAGCCACTACGCGCTGGCCTACCCCGCCGTTCGCTTCTCTCTCACCGTTGACGCAGACGGAGACCCGCGTAGCGCGCGTAGCGGCCGGCAGAGCCTCGTCACCGACGGCAGCGGCGACCTGCGAGACGTCATCGCCGCCGTCTACGGCGCCGACGTCGCCGCCGCGATGCTCCCCGCCCACTGGGGCGACGGCCCCATAGCCGTCGACGGCCTGGCCGCGGCGCCGCACGTGAGCCGCGGCAGTCGCGGCTACGTGAGCCTGTTCGTCAACGGGCGCTGGATCCAGAGCCGGCGCCTGGCCTACGCGGTAGAAGAGGCCTATCGAGGGATGCTGATGGTGGGCCGATATCCTATCGCGGTCCTGCATCTTCGGCTGCCCTACGAGGAGGTGGACGTTAACGTCCATCCGACGAAGGCCGAGGTCCGCTTCCGCGAGGAATCGGCTGTCTTCGGGGCCGTCCAGCGGGCCGTGCGAAGTGCGCTGCTGGAATCGGCGCCCGTTCCGGTGGCTTCGGCGGCCCCCGTGGGGACGCAGCAAGCGGCGCCCCCACACCACTCGTCGCCTCCGTTGTGGGAGCACGCCCGCGCCCTGGAGCGCGGCCGGTCAGAATCCGAGCCCGCGCAGCCACCCGCCGCGGTGGGCACTCGGACGCCGGCCGCCGCCCTGCCCGTGCTACGGGTCATCGGCCAGTTGGGCGGCACCTACGTCATCGCCGAAGGCCCCGACGGCATGTACCTCGTCGACCAGCACGCCGCCCACGAGCGCGTCCTCTACGAGCGTTTCTACCGGCAGCGCCTGGAGCGCGCGCCGGAGGTACAGGCGCTGCTGGAGCCGCTGACGCTGGACCTGTCGCCGCCGCAGCGTGCGCTCCTGGCCCAGAACGAGGAGATGCTTCGAGACCACGGCTTCGACGTGGAGCCATTCGGAGACGGCTCGTACCTGGTGCGGGCCCTCCCAGCCCCCCTTACGGCCACCCCCGCCGCCGGCGGACCCACTGCAGGCGGGGACCCGCGTCAGGCGATCGCGTCCTTCCTCGACCTGATGCTGGAAGAGGGCGAGGGAGACCGCAGGGATCGGGTGGCGATGTCGCTGGCCTGTCACGGCGCCGTCCGCGCGGGGAAGACGCTGAGCCAGGAAGAGATGCGCGAGCTGGTGACTCAGCTTGAGGGTTCGGAGGCGCCCAACACCTGCCCCCACGGGCGTCCCACCATGATCCACATGAGCGCCGACATG
>MGNZ01000080.1:3359-4085 GCA_001795235.1 Chloroflexi bacterium RBG_16_64_32
CTAGGCCCTTCGGCGGGCTCAGGGTAGGCGGGCGCCATCCTGTCATTCTGAGCCCTTCACTCCGTGTCATTCTGAGCGAAGCGAAGAATCTCGGCGCTCCGCTCAGGATAAACTCCGCGAAGAATCTCGCGGGGAGGCGAGGCCTTTGGCTGCACTCGGGGTGGCAGAGTGCGGCTGGTCGCGGGCGACCCAAGGGTCGCCCCTACACGTGCTCGTGCTTCGACAGGCTCAGCACGAGCGGTTCTGGCGCCAGCGCAGCACCTTGGCCAGGGCGCTGGCGGCGCGGGGGATGCTGGGGAATACGGGAATGCCGGGGCCCCAGCACATCTCCTGGAACGCCAGCGTCTGCTCCATCGCCTCTACGCTCAGTGGCGGCCTTAGCGCGACGACGACCGGCTTGCCGCAGGCCTCCCGCGCCTCGATCAGCGCCTCCACCGCCTTCTGCCGATACGTGTCGGGGTCGAACCAGGCCGCCGACCGCCGCCATACCCCGAAGCTGAAGTTGGTGTGGAACAGCACCGCGTGGATGTTCTCCGCCGAGCCGATAATCCTCACGGTGTCCTTCAGCTTCGACGGGTCGAAGATCATGATCGTGTCCACGGGGTTGCGCACGCTGGTGCCGGCCACGGGGTGGAACTCGCGTAGCTCGCGTTGCGTCGCCTCCGGCAGGGTCGGGCAGCTCATGCCCGCCTCGTCCAGTTCGTCGGCGGCGAAGACGCTGAAGCC
>MGNZ01000080.1:4161-5095 GCA_001795235.1 Chloroflexi bacterium RBG_16_64_32
CCGCCCAGCGGAACGCCACCACCAGGTCCACCATCTCCTCCACGCTGTCTGCCCGCACCGCCCCCGCCTGTCGCAGCGCCGCGTCGAGCACGTCCATAGAGCCCGCCAGAGAGCCCGTGTGCGAGTGCACGGCCCGCGTGCCCGCTTCCGTGCGTCCTCCCTTGAGGACGATGACGGGCTTCGCGGCCGCCCTGCGCATCGCCTGCAAGAAGCGGCGGCCGTCCCTCACGCCCTCGATGTAGGCGCAGATGATCTCGCTCTCCGGGTCCTCCGCCAGGTAGTCCAGGAGCTCGCTCTCGTCGACGTCGGCGGCGTTGCCGTAGCTAACCACCTTCGAGTAGCGGACGCCCCGCGGCGCCGAGGTGAGCACCATGTCCGTGGCGTTCCCCCCGCTCTGGGAGATGAAGGCCACCGGCCCCGGCTCCGAGGGGAACCCCGGCATGAAGGCGATCTTGCTGGCGGGCACGTACAGCCCCATGCAGTTGGGCCCGATGACCCGTATCCCGGCATCCACCGCGCGGCCCACGACCTGCGCCTCCAGCTCCGCCAGCTCCTCTTCGCCCGTCTCGCTGAAGCCGGCGGTGAAGAAGTGGAGCGACCTCACCCCCTTGGCGATGCAGTCGTCCACCAGCGACGGGGCTATGCGGGCGGGGACGCTGGAGATGACGTGGTCCACGGGCCCCTCGATGTCCAGGAGGCTGGGGTAGCACTTCAGCCCCTCGATCTCCTGGTGCTTGGGGTTGACGGGGTAGATGGCCGGGAAGCCCAAATCCTTGAGGGCGATTACGAATCCCGCGCCCACGCCGCCGAAGCCGACCTGCGGCGGCGACACGCCGGCGACGGCCACCGAGCGGGGACGGAACAGGAAATCGAGCCCGTGTACGGGGCGGGCAGGGGCCGCGGGCCCTCTACCGGCCTGCCCCCGGACGGCCTG
>MGNZ01000080.1:5277-8520 GCA_001795235.1 Chloroflexi bacterium RBG_16_64_32
AAGGGCGAGGGCCGAAACGATCGACCCTCGCCCGCCACTCTAACGTGCGCGTTAACTTCCCCCCGATTGTAGCAGGCGGGCGAGCGTGCGGTCAACGATACTTAATTCTGGTTATTGACAGGCTGCCCGAAAGGTGGTATACGTAAGCGCGAAAGAGGGCGCACAGAAAAGGGGGTGTGGTATGGCCACGACACGCCGCGCTGTTTCGACGCTCAGCCGTGTAGCTGTCCCGCTAAGCGTCCTGACGCTCGCGGCTCCATTCCTGCTGGCCTTTTCGCCCGCCACCCCCTCGCCCGGAATAAGCTTCGGTACGCGGCGACGCGCGTATCAGTAGCGCCTGGATAGGGAACGCGGACAAGGGGGACATTATGAGATGGCGACTCATCGCGATAGCGGGCGTGGCGGTAGCGGTGGGGCTGACGGTCAGCGTCGTTCTGGGGGTATGGACAGGGACGCACACCGCCAGCGGAACCGTGAACACGATTTCTGATTCGCCTGACCTGTACCTGTGCGAACCAGAGAGCGAGGGGGTGGGTTGCGGCCCGGACGATAGCGGCGCCGACGAGATCATTTTCGAAGGGCTCGAAAACCTGTTGCCCGTTTCTTACACGTCTTCGAACGTGCGTCTGCGAAACATTGGCGCGACAGCGCTAGATGTCCTGTCAGTGGAGCCGGTACTGACGGAGGTTGCCGATCCCGGCGCCGATTGTGACTTCACGCCCGACGTGCTGATACGGGTGTTGGGACAGGTGCCCTATGTGAGCGGCTTCTGGTGGACGGTCAACGACAACCACTCTGTCACATTTGCCAACGCGACGGGACTGCAGTCTTTCGCCCGGGCGATCGATGATCCTCGATACTCCGGGTCGCCGGGCTACGGGGTGGCTGTACACATCGCGGCCGACGACTACGAGGACTTTCAGGTCGATGTGATACTTCCTGCCACTGCCCCCGACGCCTGCGAAGAGAACGTGTGGGACATCACGGTCCCGTGGCAGGTGGTCTCGGTGGGCCACGGACCCTAGGTGCTGACCGGGCACACTCATAGCGTGGTTGCCCTGATATGAGACGGACGCGCGTGCTCCTACTAGCGGGGTCCACGTTGGTGATAGTGGTCGCGCTGCTGGGCGGGCCCCTCTGGCTTGCCTTCGCGCGTGCCCAGTGGAGTTCATCACGCAGCTCCAGCGGCCTGGTCAACGCGGGACCAGCCGCCGTCACTACACCCACGCCCCTCAATATCTCCGTCGACCTCAAACCAGGGAGCGACCCCAATAGCACCAACCTCGACAGCCGCGGGGCCATCCCGGTCGCTATTCTGACCACACCCGATTTCGACGCCGCGGACGTCGACCGCGACACTGTCCTGTTTGAGGGCGCGTCGCCCCTCCAGCACGGCCGCAGCGTCGAGGACGTAGACGAGGACGGGGACCTAGACCTCATCATGCACTTCCGCACGCGGGAGACGGACATCGCGGAGGACGCCACGGAGGCCTGCCTCACCGGCCAGACGTTCGATGGCCTGCCGATCCAGGGCTGCGACATCATCCGCATCGTGCCGCCCGGGCTGGACTCCGACGGTGACGGCTTCGGCGATGCCGTGGAGGCGACGCTGGTCACGGACCAGTTGGCGGCCTGCCCGACAAGCCCGGCGCACGACGCTTGGCCCGCGGATCTGGACAACAGTGCGAGGGTGGATGTCGTGGACGCCCTCATGTTTGCGCCGGTGATCCTGTCGAACCTGGGCGATGACGCATATAACCCGCGCTTGAACCTCGACGCCGCGGGAGGCATCGGCATCGTGGACATGCTTCTGCTCGGGCCGGTGATACTGGAGTCCTGCACCAATCCGTAGAGTCGCGGCGGGCGGCTGGTACGGGTGGAGACGGGTCCGCCAGAGGCGGATCTCCGCCTAGGGCGGAGACGCTGCGGTAAGGGGAACGTCCACTCACCCTTCGACGGGCCCCCTGGCCGGGCGAGTCGCCTTTGGCGACAGGATGAGCCTAGGCGCGGGCGACCTGAAGGTCGCCCCTACATCGTTGCAACTGGGGTCAGTCTATCTCCAGCTCCCGCTTGACCTCGCGGGTAGCCTGCACGAGCACCTTGAGCTTCGCCTCCGCCTCGTCCCAGGTGCGCGTCTTGAGGCCGCAGTCGGGGTCGATGAACAGCCGCTCCGGCGGTAGCAGCTCGAGCCCTCTTTTGATCCCCGCCTTCACCTCGTCCAGCGGCTCGATGACGTGGCTGTGCACGTCCACCACGCCCATCGCCAGCTCCTTGCCAAACTCGTCCCGGTGCTCGCGGATCAGGCCCAGGAGGCCGTAGTCGCTGTTGGCCATCTCCAGGTCGAGCTGGTCCACGGGCAGACCGGCGATGTGGTGGAACACCCGCGCGAAGTCGCCGTAGCAGATGTGCGTAATTGTCCTGGCGCCCAGGCCCTCAGTGACGACGCCCAGCGCTTCCGACACGAGCTCCATCTCCTCGGGCCGGGTGGAGGCGGCCGGCTCGTCCACCTGGACGAACCGCGCCCCGGCCTTCACCAGCTCCTGGGCCTCGCGTCGAACGACCTGGGCCATGGCCAGGACAGCCTCCCGCCGCGAGCCGTAGTGCTCGTCGAACGACCAATCGACCATCGTGTAGGGGCCGGTGAGCATCCCCTTCACGGGCTTCTCCGTCAGGCCCTGGGCGTAGCGCCACACGTCGACGGTCATCGGCTCCTGCCAGTGCAGCTCGCCGGTGATGACCGGCTTGTGGTAGTAGCGGTTGCCGTAGGAGCGGACGAGACCGCCGATGGCCATGCTCTCCGTGAGCAGCTCCGCGAAGTAGGCCACCATGTCGCCGCGCTCCATCTCGCCGTGCACCAGGATGTCCAGCCCCACGCGCTCCTGCATGCGGATGCACTCGGCCGTGGCCTGGCGGGTGAGCTTGTCGAGCTCACCGCCGTCGATGCGGCCGGAGGCGAAGGCGGCGCGCGCGCGCGCCAGGTAATCGGGCTTGGGGAGGCTCCCCACAGCCGTCGTCAGCAGGCCCGTCATTGGCTACCTCGGTTTCTCCATGTGTAATCTACCGCCATTCGGGCAGGGCTGAAGCCCCGCAGCTACAGTACTTTATCCTAGGCCGTCACCCCTTGCGCGCGGCGGACGCCTTCCACCAGGCGCTTCAGCTTTTCGAACGCCACCTCCCGCGGCAGGTACTCCAGACCGCAGGAGGGATTCACGTGCAACCGGTCGGCGGGGACGAACTCGCCGG
>MGNZ01000080.1:8541-16610 GCA_001795235.1 Chloroflexi bacterium RBG_16_64_32
TGTCCTGCGCCGACTCCATCTTCGTGTTGCGAGCGTCGACGATGCCAAATCCCAACCCTTTGGTCCGCCAGAGGCTGACGGTGCGCTTCAGCGCCTCCCAGTTCCCCGGCCCGGACACGAAGTCCAGGCCGATGAGGTCCACCGGCAGCTCAAGGAGCTGCGGCAAGATGCCATCGGCATCCCCGAACCAGGTGTAGAGCGACGTCTCCGTCTGCACGCCGTCCAGCATCCCGGCGACCGCCTCCATGAACAGGGGCACGTCCTCTTTGTGCCGCAGGATAGCCGGCTCGTTGACCTGGATAACGGGGACGCCGGCGGCGGCCAGGTTCAGCGCTTCCTGGTGGAGGGCCTGCGCAAGGTCCAAGACCAGGCGACGCCGGTCGCCGTAGTGGGAGTCGGTGGAGAGGGCGGCCAGCGTGTAGGGCCCGGTGATGAGCGCCTTCACGGGCTTCTCGCTGTGTCGAGCCGCGAACTCGTAGTCGCGTACTAGGACCTGCTCTCGCCAGCGCACGGGCCCGCTGACGTTGGGCTGGCGGTAATAGGTATTCGTGTCGAAGTAGCGGATCAGCCCGCCGATCTCGAACCCGTCGAGCCGACGCGCGATATGTGTCTGGTCGTCGTCCCAGCGGATCTGGCCGTCGGTGACGATGTCCAGGCCCGCCTCCGTCTGTTCGCCGATCACCTCGATGGTGACCTCGTCCTCCACCCGCGCCAGCTCCTCGGCGGTGATCTCCCCGCGGTCGAAGCGGGCTATAGCCCGGCGCAGGCGGGCAGGTCGCGGCCGGTTGGGTATCTTGGGGTAGCTCCCTACGGCTGTCGTCTGCATTTATCTCCTAGATTGTGCCACCGAAGGCTGGAGCCCCAGGCAAATGCTTCAATCGCCTCAACTGCGCGCGTTCAGTGTAGCCGGTGGTCTGCCTTGACCTCATCTCGCCAGCGACTATGTCCGGCCCCGCTTGCAGCTCATCGCGTCCCTCTTCCGGCATATCAAGGTACTGCTCTCGACGCGGGAAGCGCCAGGCGCTGCGGAACCAGAAGCCGAAGGGTGGGGCGAACCCGAAGCGGAACCAGCGACCCCGCATGTGCACCACCTCGATTGCGACACAAGGGCCCGCACCCAGGTGCCGCTGGGCTGCGACGGCCCTCGTCAACACTCTCCGCCCGTTCTTGAGCACCGGCGATTGTAGCATGGGCCTATCTGGCCGTCAACGAGAGGCGAGCTTCCACAGATAAGGAGCGAGCCGGCGCCCAACTCTGCAACCGGCTCGCTCCTAGCGTACGGGGCGGGAGGGGGTGTGACCGCTACGCCGTAGCTCAGATGATAGGCTAGCAATTGCCAGCGGAGCGCGGGTTAATAATCGGTAAACGTATGGTGGTAGTTCGGTGAGAAGTGGCGAATGGCTACAAAGTAGAGCGGGCCGGCTGTTGACCAGACAACCGGCCCGTTCCTCATTTGCAGGGGCGGGAGGGGGTGTTACCGCTCCGTGCAATTTCGCTGTCAGCATAACCCGGCCAAACAGGCCTGTGGTTAATGACCGGTTACACGGAAGTGCTAATTCGGTGAGAACCGCTCCGCTTGCAAACCGACCGCTCTTCCATTATGCTTGGCGGGCAAGCACACGCGAGGGAGGAAACTCGCTATGACCGACACTGACCTCGTCAAAAGGACATACCCCTGGCAGACCGCCATCAACGGGGTGGAGATCACGTTCCGTCTCATGGAGCCTTCGGACCGTGACGACATCGTAAACTTCGCCCGGGGCCTGCCAGAACACGACCTCCTCTTCCTGCGCACCGATGTCACCGATCCCAAAATCGTAGACCAGTGGATCGAGAACATCGAGAAGGGTCGCACGATCACAATCCTCGCCCACAGTGAGGGGAAGCTCATCGGCTACGCCGCCCTTCATCGCGACGAGGTCTTGTGGACGCGGCATGTAGGCGAGATCCGCGTCGTGCTGAAGTCGGATCTGCGTGGGTTCGGCCTCGGTAAGATCATGGCCAACGAGGTGTTCGCCATCGCCAAGGACCTGGGCCTCCAAAAGATAATGGTGCGGATGACCACCGATCAGCGCGGGGCACGAGGCATGGTGGAGAGCCTGGGGTTCCGGCCGGAAGCGCTACTGGCTGACTTCGCGATGGCCCGCGACGGTCGCACTCATGACCTGCTGATCATGACCTACGACGTGACCGGCTTCAGCGATACGGCCGACACACGACCGCGCCGCTAACGCGCGTCCGCAGCCAGAGTCTGACCTGCCGCGGGCGCCGCTCGCTTCTGTCGCCGCTCCGGCTGCTCCACGTCCGTCGCCTCACTGGTCGCCACTCCAGCCGCCGACCTCATCTCGACGTAGGACTCCGTCAGGAAGTTCCCCAGCCGATCCACGTCCGGCGCCGCCTGGGCGTCCGCCACCAGGCCAAAGTAGAGCTTCTGGTTATAGCTGGTCACCGCGCAGCCCACGCCCATCTCCCAGGCGATGGGTACCAGCGGGTAGTGCGCCTCCAAACGATGGCCCGCCGAGTAGAGGGGGATCATCGGCCCGGGAACGTTGGTGCACACCATGTTGGCCACCGTGTTGCCAGGCATGGGTAGCGTCCCCAGCGCCTTCTGGAGCATCGGCGGCAGGTCGCCGATAGCGTCGGCCATTAGCTCCATGCCATCGGCGATGTGGTTTCGTTTGAGGCGGTCCATGTTCTTGTTTATGACCTTGAGCCGCTCAACAGGGTCTCGCATCCCAAGGGGCACCTCTACCAGAAGCATCGAAATACGGTTACCCAGGGCTCCCCGTTCGTCCTCGCGGCGTACGTTGACGGGCGTGAGGATCCTGGCTATCCGGCCTTCCGTGCTCATGCCGTGCGCCTCGTAGTAGCGGCTGAGTGCGCCACCGAGCACCGACAGGACGACATCGTTCACCGTACCCGAGCAGGCCTGCCGGATGGCCCGTACCTCCGCGAAGGAGTGCTCGCTCCACGCCAGCTTGCGCTCGCCGGAGAAGGCTGCGTTGAAGGGGGCCCTCAGGCCCGGTCGCAGGAAGTAGGGCAGTGCCGTCTCCAGGGCGCGGCTGAGGCTCCGCGTAGAAGCGGGATTGTCGATAGCGCTGAGGAGCGCCCTCTGGAAGCCCGCGCTGGTCTTGAGACCATCCGCCAGCCGGTCGAACACGGCATCAAAGAAGCGGGTAGCGATGTCCGGAAGCGGTGGCGGGTCGTACGGCTCCGAAGGCGGCGGAGGTGGCGGCGGCTCACGCGAGACGTCCATGACGATCATCAGAAGCTCGATGCCGGAGACTCCGTCCACCAGACAGTGGTGCACCTTGGACACGAGGGCGCTGCGATCCCCCTCCAGACCGTGGACCAGGTATATCTCCCACAGTGGCTTGTCGCGGCTCAGCATCCCCTGGAAGAGCCGCGCGGCCAGCTCCCGGAGCTGGTCCTCGCTGCCCGGTGGGTCCAGGCGCACAGGGATCACGTGATTGCGGATATCGAACTGGGGGTCGAACTCCCAGGTTGGATGGTTGAGGTTCAGGGGTGCAGATATTATCCGCTGCCGGTAGCGGGGGATGAGGTGCATCTTGTCCTCGATGTTCTTGACGAACCTCGAGTACGAGATTTCGCCCTCGAATACCGCCACGGAGCCTATGTTCATAGGCGCCTCTTCACTTTCGAAGTACAAAAAGGCGGTGTCCTGGGAACTGAGCCGATGCCTTAGCTTGGCCTGCGCCATCTTGCGCCCCCATCCGTTCAGCGAAAAAACGCCGAACTTGAATCTGTCTAACCAGTGTTCCCCCGCGCGCTACTCAGGCATTATAATACGAACCCACGCGTTTGTAACAGTAGTGGCGAAAAATCTGTTACTATAGAAGACGCGAATGCTACAGGTAGCCGGAATCTATAGCTCGCTGGGAGGGTTCGGTTTGTCTAGGTGGAATCCGCCTAACACCGAAGAGTTCAAGGCGATGGCGCTGCCGCTGTGGCGGGAGGCCCTGGTGGGGATGGACTGGCTCGCCCTGAGGGCATCGTCAGTCTACCGCGGTATCGGTGTTCCGCACGGGGACGAAAGCGCAGCGGTCCTTATCCCCGGCTTCTTGGGCTCCGACCAGTACCTTGGGGACATGTTCTCCTGGCTGCGGCGCGTGGGCTATCAACCCTACATGTCGGCCATCGGCAGGAACGCCCAGTGTCCGAATATCCTGACCGAAAGGCTGAAAGAGACGGTGACCAGCGCCTATCAGGACACCGGCCGCAAGGTTCACCTAATTGGGCACAGCCTGGGCGGCTCTCTGGCTCGCAGCGTCGCGGTGCGGCAGCCTCATCTGGTCGCCTCAGTGACCACCATGGCCTCCCCGTTCCGCGCGGTCCGAGCGCACCCCATGATACTGGGCGCCGCCATGATCGTCAGGCGTCGGATCCTTTCCGCGGAAGACGTGGACAGCGACTGCTACAGCGGCCTCTGCACCTGCGATTTCTTCGACTCGCTGCGCCGGCCGCTTCCGGACTCAATCGTGCAAGCGGCAATCTACACCAAGTCGGACGGGGTCATCGACTGGCGTTGCTGCGTGACCGGAGACCCGGAGACCGACGTGGAGGTGCAGGGCACCCACGTGGGGCTTGTCTTCAACTCCCAGGTGTACCGCCAAGTGGCCAGGAGGCTGGCCACCGCCGTCCAGCGGAGTCACGGCCTGGCGGAGGGCCGGCTGGCTTAGCGCTTCCCGTTAGCTGGTCGCCTCATTATCGGACTGCGCCTTGCGGCGGGTTCGCGTCTCACCTGTGGCCTTGGCGTTGCCACCGTCCTGGCCCCGACTTGTGACCCGGCGGGCCCCCTCTCGGGCGCGACCGAACAACCCGCGTGACACCTCGATGGCGGCCTCGCCGGCCTTACGGTTGGCGTCTATCAGCTGGCGCAGCGCCTCTCGACCCTCCTGCTGTGAATCCAGCGTCTCGTCTAGCCATTGACGGGACACCTCAAGGACGCGGGCCTGCGTCTTTGTGAGCGTCTCCACTACCGCACCGGTCGTCTTCCCCAGGTCCCCCGGGGACGTAGCGATGGTGTGCGCCAGCTTGAGCGCCTCTTGCTGACCCTTCTGAGTCTGCTCGATGAGCTCCCTGGATACACGGTAGCCGCGATCGCTGCCGGCCTTCAGTGTATCCATGAAGACGGCGTAGGCATCATCGACTGCGTCGAAGAATCTATCGGCAGTACTGGGCTGTGGCATTGCGAACCTCCCTTGACAAACAAATGCATCTAAGTGCAAGATACACATACTGATGATTCGCTGTCAACCCCAGGCCAGGTTCAGAGAATCAAGATATCGAAATATTGCGAATGGTTACTCCGAGCCAGCGCTCTAGCCCTCGGCCCCGCCGCTCCGGCGGCAGGGACCAGCCGGACGGTCGGCGGCAGCCGCGCCTCCAGGGCGATCTCCTGGCGTCCAGCCTACTGGCCTTCCTGCGTAACTGGCCCGCGTACGGCTACCAGTTGGTGCGCGAGCTGAGCAAGTCCGGCCTACCGGCCTTCGATTCGGCCACGGTCTACCGCACGCTACGGCAACTGGAGCGCACGGGTCTGGTGTCCTCATTCTGGGACACTTCCGAATCTGGACCCGCGCGGCGGATGTACTCTCTCACCAGGGCAGGCGAAACATTCCTCGAATTGTGGCTTGATGTGCTATCTCACTACCAGAACCTCTTGCAATCAGCCCTCAATTCATATGAAAATCTTCAGAAGCGGGGGAAGGGTGGCGGCGACCGACCAACAAGGGACGAGCCCAAGCGCTCAAGAAAGGGAGGGCGCCATGCCCGACAACGACAACCGCGCTGACGTAGGCCAGCTCTGGCGTAGCTGGCTCACGGAGACAGAGCGCCAATGGAACACCTTCTTCAACGACATCATGGGCACTGACTCCTTCGGACGTTTCGTCGGCGGCTATATTGAGACATACTCCCAGGTCCAGCGCTTGATCAGCCAGAATATGCAGCGCTCCCTCTCCACTTTCAACTTGCCAACCCGCAGCGACATCGTGGACCTCAGCGAGCGTCTCAGCACTGTCGAGGAGCGCCTGGCCTCCATCGAGTCCGCCCTGAAAACCCTGGCTGAGGCGGTTGGACATCCCACCCAGACCGCGTCCGTAACTCAGCTACGACCCCGACGCACCAGGCGACCGCGGAGCCAGCCTGCCCAGGCTCAGTAAGCCGCTTCTACCGGGGATATTAACGGAGGCATGGTTCCATGGCGACGGTTCGACACCTGAGACGTCACCTTTCGCCGAGGTCTTTGAGACTGAGGTCGTAAGGCGGAACCTGGACCGCGTGCGGCGCGGAATGGACGTTATCCTCGACCGCGAGTCGCCGGTTGTGGGCGCCACGCCCAAGGACATCCTCTACGCCAAGGGAACGCAGCGATTGTATCGCTACCGGCCCGTCACCGACGAGGTGTACCGGATACCTGTCGTCCTCGTCATGTCTCTCATCAGCAAGCCCTACATCCTGGACCTTTCACCAGGCCAGAGCCTGGTGGAGTACCTCCTGCGCGAGGGATTCGACGTGTTCATGGTTGACTGGGGCGTCCCCCGGCCGGAGGACAGCCACCTTGGGCTGGAGTACTACGTCCTGGATGCCCTCCCCCGCAACGTTGAAGAGGTGCAGAAGGTGACGGGAGAGAGGGAGATCAACATCCTGGGCTACTGCATGGGCGGCCTGCTCGGGCTCATGTACAATGGCATCTTCCATGACGCTCCGGTGGCCAACATGGTCTGCGCCGCGACCCCCGTTGACTTCGATGGCATGGGGCTCTTCCGCCGCTGGAGCGACCGTCGTTGGTTCGACCTCGACCGGCTGGTCGACTCGCTGGGCAACATCCCGCCCGACCTCATCTTCCGCTCGTTCGAAATGCTGCGGCCCGCCCAGCGCTGGGCCGAGTACGCCCGTCTCTTGGACAACCTCCACAACGATCTCTATGTCAAACACTGGCGCCTCTTCAACAAGTGGGTGTACGATCAGATCCCCTTTCCCGGCCAGGCCTACCGCCAGCTCATCAAAGAGTTGATGTGGGAGAACAAGCTGATGAAGGGCCAGCTCAACATAGGTGGGCGCATGGTGGACACCAAGGGCATCACCTGCCCCTTGCTCCACATAATGGCAGAGTATGACCACATCGCTCCCTTTGACTCCACCCAACCCCTCTCCACACTCGTGGGCTCCGAGGAGAAGGAGGACATAATCCTCAAGGGTGGTCACGTTAGCCTAATCGCCGGACGCAACGCCTGGACCCGCGTCTGGCCCCAGCTCTCACAGTGGCTCGGCGAACGCTCCGTCTAAGGACAACGCCGCCTTGCGCTTAGCAGGCCGCACCGTAATCGTTACCGGCGCTTCATCGGGCATCGGACGTGAGGCTGCGCGCGAGTTCGCCCGCCGCCGCGCCCACGTCGTCCTCGCGTCCCGCAACCGTGAACCACTCGAGGCGCTGGCCGAGGAGCTGACCGACTATCCAGGCCACCGCCTGGTGGTGCCCACCGACGTGACAGACCGGCTGGCGGTGGAGGCGCTGGTGCGCCGCACGGTGGAAGAGTTCGATAGCGTGGACGTCCTGGTGAACAATGCCGGCGTGGGCTTGTTTGCCCCCATCGCCGGCGGAAGCCTGGACAATATGCACCATGTGTTCAACGTCAATTTCTGGGGTCCCGTCCACTGTATCCAGGCCACACTCCCCTACATGCGACGCCAGCGCCGCGGCCACATCGTCAACGTCTCCTCCATCGCCGGCAAGGTTGCCGCGCCGTATCTTGGCATGTACAGCGCCACCAAGTTCGCCCTCAGGGCAGTCTCCGATGCCCTTCGCTCAGAGTTGGCGGGGACGGGTATAAACGTTAGCACTATCTATCCTGGACTAACGGACACGTCGATCCAGGAGAACATGATGCGTGAGGTGGACGTGCCGGGCCCGCCTGCATTCCTGCGCAGTGCGCGCGCGTCCGCCGTCGCGCGGCGCATCGCTCAGGCCGTCCGCTGGAACCTGCGAGACGCCTACGTCACGCTGGAGGACCTTGCCGCCGTCGCCGCCCACCCCCTGGCCCCCG
>MGNZ01000081.1:0-2244 GCA_001795235.1 Chloroflexi bacterium RBG_16_64_32
GGGATCACGACGAAGTAGAAGGCAGTCTTCTCTTTGTCCGTAAGGATCCGGCTGGAGGCGTTGATGCGGCCGCGAATGTACTGCAGCTCCGATAGGATATGGTCTTCCTCGGTGTCCTTTTGGCGCTTCAGCCGGGAGACCATCTCCTCGTACTCGCGCATCTCCTCGCGAAGCTTGGTGATCTTCGTGATCCACTCGTCGTAGACCTTGGCCATACTCAGGTAGTACAGAGCGTGGCCCAGCGGGACGAGGTCGTAGATGTAGTAGTCGTACTCGCCGGTCACGACGATGTCGACGACGGCGTCGAAGATGGCGCTTTCCTCCATGGCCGGCTCGGCGCTGGCGGCCTGGATGTACTGCTCGATCTCGTCAGGGATCTTGTCGAACCCGTACATATCCAGGATCTTGTGGCGGACCTCATCCTGGTAGGCACGGATGTGCCGGTCGGCATCGACCTCCTGGGCCCACAGGTTCTTTGTGATCTGGACCGCGCCCTTGCCGAAGATGTCCCGCTCGAAGATGTCGGACAGGCTGGCCTGCGGGTCGACGGAAAACACCAGCACGCGGTGCCCCTGAGAGGCCAGCCAATAGGCCGTAGCCGCCGAGAAGGTCGTCTTGCCCAGCCCGCCTTTGCCCCCGAACATGATGTAGCGGCGCTCGGGATGTTCGATGATGGATTGACGAAGGCTCATCAGGACGTCTTCCTTTCGGGGAGGGTCGAAAAAAGTCCGTCAGCCACACCTGCACTGCCTGCACTTGCGCCGGAGCGCAGGTGCAAGCGCCAGCCTTCAGCTTTCAGCCAAGCCCATCAGCGCTGCAGGCTGAAGGCTGACAGCTTGTCTTAGAACATCGCATCCGAGATGTCCTTCTCGCGCAGCAGTCGCCGTTTCCAGGTCGAGATCTGGGGCACGACGTAGGGCAGCAGCCGCAGGCTGTAGTACGGCGGCAGGATCGGCACGCCGATCAGGTCGCCCATGGTGATGAGGATGAACAGGTGCTCCATGCTGGCCCGGGTGCGGACGGCATAGCGGCTCATGTCGTGCGTGGCCATGCCGTACATGACCTCCCGGAGGTTCTGCCAGATCGATTTCTTGGGGGGTGTCGTGGTCATGGGAGCTCCTTCCACCGGCCGCGGGTCACAGGCCGTGCAGGTGGTAATCGTGTTCGTCCGTGAATTCCCGCTCGCGCAGGACCCGCCGTTTCCAGGTCGAGATGTTGGGCACGACGTAGGGCAGCAGCCTCAGGTTGTAGTACGGCGGCAGGACCGGCACACCGAGGATGTCGCCGAAGGTGGCCAGCATGAACAAGGCCTCGATGCTGGACCGCATCTCGAGGGCGTGCTGGGCCAGCTCGTAGCCCAGCATCCCGTACAAGAAGTCGCGCAGGGCGCGCAGGGCGCGCTGCAGGCTCGACCTCTCGGGGGGATAGGTTGGGGCGGTCATCGGCGATGGGCTGATTGTCGCACAAAGCGCTTTGACGGTCGAGGAGCCCGGGGCTAGAATCGGCCCCGGGGGAGGAGAAGCCATGGACCTGGCCCGCTATCAGCCTTGGCTCCTTGTGCTCGTTTTGCTGGTGATGGGTTGGTTCGCGGCCGGCGTGATCTGGAACATCCGCCGCGGCAATGCCATCCTGCGCTGGATGCAGGCAGGTCTTCCCCGATTGGGGGAGAAGACCACCTTGCGCTGGCTGGGCACCTCGGTGGTCGAGCTGACCATCAACCGAGCCAAAGCTCCCTTTCGTCAGGTGCAGGTGTTGCTGGTCATGACGCCACGCGACGTGCCCTGGCTGTGGCTGCTCGCCTCGTGGCGAGGTCGGAAGGACACCCTGATCGTTCGCGGGCAGTTGCACTCGGCGCCGCGCCTCGAATACGAGGTTGCCTCCCCCGGAAGCTGGACGGGGCGACGTGCCATCGCCGAGGCACGGGACCGCCGCTGGGGAGAGCAGGTCGACGGCCAACATCTCTTCCTGGCCCCGACGCCCAGCCTGACGGTGTCGCGCCCGGGCGCCCTGGAGCTGCTTGGCAGCGCCCGGAAGTCGTTCCCCGGCGTGTGGCGGTTGGCCGTGCGCCGCGACACGCCGCAGTTCGAATTCCACGTGCCGCTGCCCAGTCCCCAAGGGAGAGAGGCCGGCGAGTACTTCGAGGCGATCCGGCGTGTGGCCCTGGGCGCCTCGTCGGCGGCCTCCGCCTGATCCGAAACGTCCCGCTGTCGTCGAAGGCCCGCCGGAACGGCTGTCCGCTACGGC
>MGNZ01000081.1:2252-8721 GCA_001795235.1 Chloroflexi bacterium RBG_16_64_32
GCGCGCGCTGAACTCAAGCTACCCGCAAAGCGCCTCTACCTCGATCTAGCGTGCGGCGGCGGCGCCGGCGGCCGGCGCCATCGTGCCTCGGGCGTAGCGCTGGTAGGCGTTGTAACCATCCCAGCCGATGAAGAGCGCCGCCACGATCAGCAGCACGGCAACGATGATCATTGCCCAGGCGCCGCCGACTGGCAGCGCACCGAGCTCGGGCTTGGTGGCGATGGTCACGTACAGGTTGCGGGCGGTCACGGCCGTGGCCGCCAGGGTGGTAATGTACATGAAGAGCGTAGGCCACAGGGCGTAGGCCGGGTTGCGCTTCTGTGACTTCAGCCAGACGGTGACCACCAGCAGGCTCAAGGCCGCCATGAGCTGATTGGCGGCACCGAACATCTGCCACAGGTACACCCACGTCCCGGTCAGGACCAGCGCCAGTGTCAGCACCATCGAGAAGATGGTCGAGAAGTTGGCGTTGCGGGCGACGGGGACGGCCTCGCCGACCCACTCCGTCAGAGTGACGCGCATCACCCGGAAGACGAGCTGGGTGACGGTCAGGACGATGACGACGAAGGCCCCAAAGCCCAGGGCGGTGCCGAAGGGCTCGAAGGCGGTCCCGAAGATCGCGCTGAGCAGCTTGCCGACCCCGGCGGCGAACCGGCCGCCACCTCCGCCTACGCCCACGATCGACACGGCGACGAGCGACAGCAGCGCCAGCGTGTTCTCCGTGAACATCGCCCCGCCGCCGACCGGAAGCCCGTCGGTCTCATACTCGAGCTGCCGAGCCGTGCCGATGGATCCAAACAGGGCATGCCAGCCGGAGATAGCGCCGCAGGCGATGGTGACGAAGAGCATTGGCCACAGCGGTTGCCAGGCCTTGCCCGCTTCGGCGGCGAACCCGAGGGTCTTGACCGCCGGTAGCACGAAAGTGCCGATGGCAGCGCCGGTCGAGTCCACGGCGCCGATGAGGGGTGCCAGGACCGCCCCCACGGCGCTCAGCCCGATGGTCAGCAGGGTGATCCAGAAACCGATGTAGTTCACCGGTTGGGCGAACCGCCAGATCGGCAAGTTGGCCCCCAGATACGAGAACACGAACAAGAAGAGAGTCCAGAAGAGATAACTGGGCATGGTCTTGATCTGACCGGTCTCAGCGTCGTAGGTGGCCGTCGTCGGCCGCACGCCTTCGGCGTTGGGGGCGGGGATGCGCGGGTCGGCGGCGGTCGGATCGACGGTGCTTAGCGCCTCGATCGGCTTGCCCCCCGTCAGGTTGTTGAAGGCGACGTTGACGCTGACCACCAGTTGGCCGACCGGTCCCTGGATCAACTTCCCGTCGGCGTCCGTGTGCCGCCCGTACGGCCCCAGGATCATGGAGGCCAGGGCCACGACGACGACGATGGCGGTCACGACGATCAGGTCCATCTTCCAGCGGTAGAGCATCTGGCCGGCCAACAGGCCCATCACGGCCAGCATGAAGATGCCGAAGGGCACGTCGGGCCGGGCCGACAGGATGGCCGCCAGGATGCCGATGAAGGCCCCGGCGATCAGCAGCAGGTAGAAGAAGATGAACACGAACAGGATCGTCCGTGTGCGCGGGGCGATGAGCTTGTGCGAGACGGCGCTCAGGCTGTTGCCCTCATTGCGGACGGAGAGCATGATGGCCGAGTAGTCGCTGGCCCAACCGATGAAGCTGACTCCCAGCACCAGCCATAGGAGAGCGGGCAGCCAGCCCCACAGATTGGCGGCCGTGATCACGCCCACGATCGGACCGGCGGCGGCGATCGATTTGAAGTGATAGCCGTAAAGAACGTTCCGGTTGGTGGGCATGAAATCGACGCCGTCCATGTACATCTTCGCCGGTGTGGCGCGCTTGGCGTCCGACTGGATGACGTTCCGGTCGATGCGCTTGGCGTAGAAGTTGTAGGCGACGTAGATGACGACGGCGGCGATCACGACGACGTACAATGTATTCATTGAGTCCCTCCGTGAAGAGCAAATCCCCGATGGTCAAAGCGGACAGGCCGTCTGGTTCCTGCTCCCACCTCCTCTCGCGGGCGCGGCGATCAAACGTGGGCCGAAACGCCAAGCCGGCGGGCAATCGCCTGATCAGCGGCGCTGAAGTCCGGGCCGGAAAAGCGTTCCCGGCCATCCACGATCACGGCCGGGAACGAGCGCAGGCGGTAGCGAGCTGCCTTGAGAAAACCCTCGATGGAGGCGGCGTCGATGACCTTGACGATCAGGTCCTCCCCGTGACGGGCGAAGAGCCGGCGCACCCAGTCCGAGACCGCCTGATACTCGCGGGCCACGTCCTCCGGCAAACTCGAGTTCAACTGCTCGGCGCGGATATTCCGGCTAAAGCCGGTCTGATTCCAGACGATCTCACAATGCGTGCAGTGATAGAAGGCGGTGGGCGCGTAAGCGATGATGTCGAGCTGGACCGGGTTGTGCATGGCGGATCCCCTAATCGGAATCACGCTCGGCTTGCAACAGAGCCTGGCCGGAGCATCGGTCACTCCTTGCCTTCTACAACCCGTGGCCGCGCGTGCCGTTGCGGGCCAGGCAACCAGAATGTCAGGTCGGCGAACAGCGCTCCGGGAAGGCCTCCCAGGGCCGATTCTTGGCGAAGGGGAAAGCGCCGGGCCGCGGATTCCACGACCGCGGCCTCAGCCATGCCCAGGATTTTCTGATGTGCTGAGGGCGAGCCCGGGTACCCTCACTCTAGGTCAGGTCTGCACACCCGTCAACATTGAGAAGAATATCACAAGTGGGCCGAGGAGGTCGATTCCGGCTTTTTCACCGTCTCACGGATGCAGGCGGCGCTTAAGTGCAGGATGTCAGTTGTCCGCAGGGTGGGGAACCAGGGGATCGAGGCCAGCCTGAGGGCGCCACGGGAAAGGCGCGAAAACCCGCCTCATCCGTCGGCGCGCCGGGCAAGCCGGCCCGGCGGCGTGCTGGGAGACATGATCCCGCTGGGTGTGGGAGCCACGGCGACTCTCGCCACGCCGATCTCCAGGACGCCCAGATGTGTTACCTATGTCTCCGCACACCTGTTACCCATCTCTCCAGTCGATACCCAGGGGGATGGCAAGGGTGGCGGTGGATCGTCTCGGACCTACAGTCCCCGCCGAAACAGCCGGTGCGTCTTGTAGAAGTCGACGCCGAACGCCCGCAGTTCGCGCAGCATGGGGAGGTTCTCGGAGCCGATCTGCACCAGGTCGGCATGGCGGAACCCGCCTTCCCTCACGCTCTTGTACATCTCGCTGAAAAGCAGCGCCGTGCCTCCCAGCCCGCGATATCCCTCGGCGATCCCGGCCCCGTTGATGTTGACCCACGGCGTGCGGCGCAGCTCTCGCAGCCACAAGGCCCATCCCACCGGCCACATCCGTCCGGAGGTCTGCTGAATCGCCCGCGAGATATCCGGGTACGCAAACAGGAACCCGACCGGCGTCTCGTCCTTGTAGAGAATCTTGATCAAACGCGGATCGGCGAAGGCCACCATTTGCCGGGCGACGGCCTCGATCTCCTCTGCGGTGAGCGGAACATTGCCGCTGGTTCCGCCGAGAGATTGATTGTAGAGGTCCCCCAGCACCGGGGCGAGCTGCATCAAGTCCTTGCGCGACCGGAATCGTCCCACGCGGAGTCCCCGCCGTTCCATTACCCGCGCCGCCACCTCATGGATCCGATCGGGGATCCGGACCTGGGGGCCGAGATAGCCCGAGAGGATGTCGCCCGAGGCTTCGAAGCCCACACTGAGCAGCAGGCTCTCGTAGTAGGCAAGGTGATAGGGGATCCCGAAGGCCGGCCGGTGTTCGAAGCCTCGGACCAGCAGTCCCAAACCATCCATCGCCGTGAACCCTTGCGGCCCCTGGATCGTAGTGAGACCTCGGCTGCGAGCCCAGGCGAAACCGGAAGCGAACAGGGCCTCGGCCGCCGGTGGATCGTCTTCGCATTCGAACAGGCTGAAGAACGCCATTGCGGCGTGGTTGAAGCGGTTGTAGTTGGCGTTGTCGAGGACGGCCAATCGTCCCACCGGACGTCCGTCGCGCCGCGCCAGGAGCAGGGCCGCCGACGAGTGCCGGAAGAAAGGATTGCGCCCGGGGTCGATCTGCCTGCGCGCCTCGCTTCGAATAGGGGGAACCCAGACGGGGATGGAACGGTACAGCGAGGTAGGCAGATCGAGGAAGGCGCGGGTCGAGGCGTTGCGCCCAGGCTGGACGTGCTCGACGTCGATCATGTCAGCTGCCACAGGACCAGGACAAGGCCGTAGCCGCCACCAGAACCGCTGCCGACCACAGGACGGAGCTCCAGCCGTCCCGCCCTCGGCGGACCTGCGGAGCTTGCGTTCTCACCGGCAGCCGCGCGGCGTCGGCGGTGTCCACGCCTCGAGTCTATCCCAACCTTGTGCGGTGGCGTGCCCCGGTGCCCGCCGGCCCGCCACCGGGGGCCTGCTTGTCGCTCGCATGTGAACCTGCTATGATGCGCGCCTCTACAGTCCCGTTTCAGAAGGTCGATGATGAAGCCGTTGGCTTCTTCCCGAATATGGGGCGATCACTGGCGGGCCTCGCTAAAGGGACGCACGCCGGGCGGGAGCACAGCACGGCGAAATCTCGATGGGATGCTTCTTCGAGGCGGAAGACCTGGCAGACCCAGTTATTCAAAGGACCTCTGAAACGGGACACTAGGTCGAACGGCCCCATGCGTCGCAGCCATCGAACCCTGTACGTGTTCCTGGGGGCGATCATCGTCGCCACGATCCCCTGCTACTGCGCCGGCTACGTGGCAATTCGCAACGCCCCGGGAGAGGCGACGGCGACGCCGTCCGCGACCGCCACAGTCCCACCGCCGAGTCCGACGGTGTTCGTCACGTTCCCGGCCACCGCCCCGCCCACCGAGACGACCGCGCCGGGGACGGCCAGCCCGACTTTTTCCCCGCCAACCGCCACGCAGACCTTCACGCCCTTCCCGACCTCGACCTTCACGCCGACGATCACCGACACGTCGACGCTGACCCCCAGCGCAACTGCATCGAACACCGCGGAGCCGACCGCGACCGAGACGCCGACAGCTTAGTATAGAAAACCGGCGCGCTGAGCGTAGTCCCTCCCTCCGCTCGGGATGATATCGAAGCGCGCCGTGCGATGAGGAAGGACGCACGCATCCTTCGACGGAGCCCGCCCCGAGCGAAGGCGAGGGCTCAGGATGCCTGCGACTTCCTCGACAGCCATTACAGAGAACCGTAGGGGCGGGTCTGAGACCCGCCCCTACGCATGATGCGAAGCACGCGAAGTCGAACGGCGCCTCAGAGCACGGCTTTCATATCCGGTGGCGAGGATTGCCCCAGGAGGTTGCCGGGGACCCGTTCGCCGAGCAGACCGACGATCGCCGCCACATCCCCCTCGCGCGCCAGGCGCTCCAGCTCGTCGATCGTGGCCGCCAGGCTCTCGCCCTGCAAAGGGATCTCGTCCTCCACGCGCACGATGTCGGGGTGTTCGGTCGGCTCGTAAGTCATGCCTTCGTCCCACAAGCTTTCACTGAGCTTCTCTCCGGCCCGCGCCCCGGTAAAGACGATTTCAATGTCCCGTCCCGGCTGAAGCCCGGAGAGCCGGATCAGGTCTTCGGCCAGGTCCAGGACGGAGACCTGCTCGCCCATCCGCAGGACGAAGACCTCGCCGCCTTCCCCCATCCCGGCCGCCTGCAGCACGAGATGAACCGCCTCGGGGATCGTCATGAAGTAGCGTTTCATGTCGGGGTGGGTGATCGTCACCGGGCCGCCCTGGGCGATTTGACGCTTGAAGAGCGGCACGATGCTGCCCCGGCTGCCCAGCACGTTTCCGAACCGAACCGAGGCGTACGGCCGTCCGGAGCGCCGGGCGGCATCGCGCACGATCAACTCGGCGATGCGCTTGGTCGCCCCCATGACGTTGAACGGCTGGACGGCCTTGTCGGTCGAAATGAGCACCAGGCGCTCGGTGCCGTGGGCCAAGGCGGCATCTACCACCGTCTGAGTCCCGAGGACGTTGTTGCTGACCGCTTCCTCGACGTTGATTTCCATCAGCGGGACGTGCTTGTGGGCGGCGGCGTGGAACACGACTTCCGGCCGGAACCGCTCGAAAATGTTCTGGATGCGCGGCTGGTCGCGGATATCGGCAATCACCGCGTGCATCGGCAGATCGCCGTAGTCGTCCTCCAGCTCGAGCAGCGCTTCGAAGATGCTGTTCTCCCCGTGGCCGAGCAGTGCCAGCTCGGCCGGCCGCCAACGCGTGATCTGCCGGCAGAGCTCCAGGCCGATCGAGCCGCCGGCGCCGGTGACCAGGATGCGCTTTCCGGCCAGCGTTCGTCCGACGGCCTCGTCGTCGATGGCCGCCGGCTCGCGCCGCAGCAGGTCGCCGATGTCGACCTCGCGCAAGCGACTAACGCTGACCTTGCCTCCCAGCAGCTCGTAGATCCCCGGCATGGTGCGGAAGGGGATGCCGCGGCG